>JAISZW010000041.1 GCA_031284445.1 Candidatus Methanovirga basalitermitum
CCAATGGCTTCGATTTCTTTTATTAGGAAATCATACTTTATCTTTTAAAGTTTCTCCTTCGAATATAATTTCAGCTAATGTGTAATCGTTTATTTTCTTAATATTATATATAATGGAAGCATAAGCATAAAATCGAATAGTTTCCTGTTTAGGTTTGGTTTTAATTCTATCACCATATTTTCTTTCACCATAATATGGAATATTAACATAATCAATAGCCATGTTACTTCTTTTCATAGAAACGGTTTTAATTGCATGAATCTGCAATTCATTTTAAACTCAGCAATTTCATCTAAATCAATATCATCAAGTCTATATCTAATAGTTCCTTCAAGGAGCATCACAAAGATTACTAACACTACTAACATTACTAACAATAGTTCGAGAAGCAGTAGCATTAATAAGATGATAAACAATCGTTTTCTCACCATACACAGCATTAGGAGCCGATTGAAACCCCAACATATCACTAATAACATTAACCGAAAGACTTAATACATCATCATTCAATAGTATTCTGTGTGGTGCTTTTTTTAGTTTCATGAATAATAGCATACACCACACAACTAATACTTTACTTTACGAACTACTGATTATGGTGCCACTATGGAAACTAAAAAAAAATCATTAGAAGAAATTTTTAAAATGAGAGAACATGCCATGAGAACTGCTATAACTAAAATCGAACCTGATAAAATAACAACTAAAGGGTACTCTCAAGAAGATTTAATAGCCAATTTAACTTATCCTGAAATGATATTTCTATTTTTTAGAGATGAATTACCATCTAAAAGAGAACTTAAAATGTTTAATCATATATTAGTATCCTTTTGTGATCATGGTCTAACTCCCCCAAGCACACAAACCGTGAGATTAATAACCTCATCAGGTTCTCCTTTAAATGTAGCACTATCTGGAGCATTACTATCTTTTGGCTCTAATCATGCAGGAGCAATCGAAAAAACAATGAAAATATTTCAAAATGCAATGAAAAATAATGAAGATTTGACTGACAGAGAAATAGATAAAATAGCTATTGATATCACTAATCAACATAGTAAAATGAAGAAAAATGTGCCTGGTTTTGGACATAGATACCATGCTGTTGATCCAAGAGCAAGGAAAATTTTGGAATTAGCTATTGAGGAAGGATTTGTAGGAATTCATACAAAATTAGCATTAGCCATTGAAAATGACTTACAGGAAAAAAACATTAAATTAAACATAGATGGAATAAATGCAAGTATTTTATCAGATTTAGGATTTAAACCTGAAACTGGCATTGGATTATTTATAATAGGTAGGCTTCCAGGTTTAATAGCTCATAGTCTTGAAGAACGAAACAATGAAAATGTTTTCAGGAAACTTTATGAGCTTGAAGAAGTTCCATATGTTGGTGATGAAGACAAAACATTTTGAGTTATATAACAGGATCTTTAATTTAATTCTTCGACTCATGTAGATTGAAGAATGATTATATTCAGCAAAAAAATCATGAAAAAAGGAAAATTCTTCCTCACATACCCAATGCTATCAACTTAAGGATTTTTGATTAAATTTCTATTTAAGATCTTGGTTTATCAAGCTTTATTTTTAATTTCAATCAAAGTTTAAAAAAATAATTTTCTTAAGTTTACAGCATTGGACTTTCTAGACAGTAGTTTAAAGAAGTATAGCATCCTTTTCTACTTGATTAATTGATTTGTTTTCATATAAAACCTGTCCAAGCTCTTCTAACTTATTTAGTCCTTTAATTTCCTCTTTAAATAAAGGTATTTGGAATATTGTTTTGTCATGGAACTTTTGATTTATTAATCCTATACGCTTTTGTTGTAATTTATATCTTGATTGACAAAAATCACAGTTATCAATATCAGGCATCACTTGATTTACTATTACACTATCAACATTCATATTATATTTTTTCAGTACTTCTATTCCTCTCTCTGATTCATAAATTGACATCTCTTCTGGTATTACAATCATTTTAAATGTTGTTTGCTCTGGATCACTCATCACTTTTCTTGCTTCTTCTATTTTTCTCTTTGTTTCTTCAAGTTCTAATTGTTCCGTATTTTCATCATCTGAGAAAGGCATTAGGTTCTTAAATGTACTTTTTACAGTTGATAATTTAGATTTAACTTTCAAAATTTTTCCAACCCATGATTCCATTAGATCTGGGAAAGATAAGAATCTTAAGGTATGACCTGTAGGTGCAGTATCAAAAACTACTACATCGTATTCATTTGTTGTCATTACTTGAAGGAATATTTCAAATGCTGCTGCTTCATCTGCTCCTGGTGCTGAAGATGCTAAGTCAAGTTGATCCTCAAGCATGTCTAAACCCATTGCTTGCTGTGAATCAATTAATGATCTTTTGTTCTTTAATTCTTCTTGTTGTCTTGCCATTGCTACTTCTGGATCAATTTCAACACAGTATAAGTTTGACATTATTAATTTTGGATCTGGACCTATATAGGTTTCAAATGAGTCCGATAATGAATGTGCTGGATCTGTTGAAACTATTAGTGTCTTTCTATTATGTTTAGCCAACCATATAGCAGTTGCTGCGGATATTGAAGTTTTTCCAACTCCTCCTTTTCCACCAACGAAAACAAATGTGGTTTTTCCTTCTTTGAATTTAAACAAATCCCCAATTCCCATATTTTCACCTTGTATATTATAATAAACTTAATAATTTAATATAATATCTAATAATCATGACATGTCTATGTAGTATTGTACAATCCATATAAATACTTTTTGCTTTATCTTATTTAGCCGTACTCACTTTAAAATTGTTAAATTAGATATTTATCAAAACTTTTAATCTTTTTATATAAATGATATAAGTTATAGCGAATAAAAGTAATAAATAGAAAATATGAATAATAAGTTAACAATGTGTCTCAAAAATATGAAAGATCAACGGAATCCCCATAGAGATTCAACATGATATACCATCAGATTTCATATTTTTTCCAAAAGTACATCCAAATTAAAAATTAATTATTAAAATAAAGATAAATGATTCTTTAAATTA
>JAISZW010000145.1 GCA_031284445.1 Candidatus Methanovirga basalitermitum
CATTTCTTCAACTACTTCTTTTCTAACAGGAGTAGTAGCTGCATGATCCATATATATCATAATTTTACCTCCTAATCTTTTTGTTAAATAATAATTATCAATTTAATTAAATTCAAAAAATATATTAGTTAATATGATACAACTTATTAAATATATAATATAATTAAAAAAGTTGAAATATACCTAATTAGTAAATAAATGGCTAATCTGGTCAGCAGTAATGATTCCTGCAAGTTTTAAATCATCATATACAACTGGTAAAGCAGAAATATTATATTTTTTCATTTTACGAGCTACAGCCTCAATAGAATCATGTGAATTACATGTTTTAACATCACGAGTCATGATAGCCTCAAGATTATCACACTCTGTAGCTATTGATTTAGATAAGTCCCAAGCTGTAATTATACCAATCAACACTTTATCTTCAGTTATAACTGGAACATGAGTTATCTGTTCATCCATCATTAAAATAGCTACATCTTCAACATCAGCATCAGAGCTTATGGTTGCAATATCTTTTTCAACGATGTCTTCAACATATAAATCATCTAAAAACTTAGATATTAAATAATTCAACTGACCATCCTCTAAAAGAAATGCATCATGCCCATAAGGAGATTCTAATTCACTATAACTTACTTCCACATCATTTGCTTTAAGAGCAGCTAATATTTCCTTAGATTGACTTGGAGGATATAACCAATCTGTATTAACAGCTATTAGTTTAACTTTTGAATCTACATTTTTTAATCCTTCAATTAAAGAGCCATTTTTTGATAAATCAAAATAATCAATAGCTTTTGTAAGGTAGATATAGGAATTTGCATCAAATCGTTTAACAAAAGATTCTCCTTGGTGATGTAGGTAACTTTCTACTTGAAAATCTAAATCAAAATCATAACTAAGTTCATTTTTATCTTGAAGGTTACGACCAAACTTATTATACATTGATACATCACTAAGATAAGTTATATGGGCTATCATTCTAGCTATTGAAAGACCATTGTCAACTTTCCCTTTACCATAGTAGTCTCCTTTATTCCAACTTACGTCTGTGAATATAGCTTGTCTTCCAACTTCATTAAAAGCTATTTGCTGTGGAGAAGAACGAGAAGTTGTAGCTATTGCAACAACTTTTTTAATCATCTTTGGATAGGAAACCATCCATTGTAATGCTTGCATTCCTCCCATTGACCCTCCAATAACAGCAAATAGCTGGTTTATATCAAAATATTCTACAAGTCTTTTTTGTGCTTTAACCATGTCTTTAATTGTCACGAGTGGAAAATCAAGACCATACTCCTTGTTAGTTTCTGGATTGATGTTTGCTGGTCCTGTGGAACCTTTACATCCACCAATAACATTTGAAGAGATTATAAAATATTTTTCACTATCCAATGATTTTCCAGATCCTATTACTGTTTCCCACCATCCAGGTTTTTCATCTCCTTCATGCCATCCAGCAGCATGAGCATCTCCAGAAAGAGCATGACAAATCAAGATAGCATTATTTTTTTCTTTATTTAATTTTCCATAAGTTTCATAAGCTATTGTTGCATTTTTCAATACTTTATCTGACTCCAACTCTAAATCTTCCTTAATATTAAAAAATTCTGTTTGAACAATACCAACTGATTCTCTTTTCATACAATCCCTATAAACTATTCCATTCAACATGATGAAAAATAATTTTGTTAAAAAGTTCTATTTTAAATTTTAATTAGATTTGTTTATAACTATAATAATTATTCTTTTAGTTTTAATTTCTTTATAATATAAAACATTATTAAATATTATCAATAATATAACTATTGTTATATTTTATATAAATACTACACTATTTTTCTTACTTAGATTATTTTAAACATTTCTCAAACAATTAAAAATTAATACTCTTGACTATTATATTTAAGTTTTACTCTTTTAAATTAGTTTATGATTGAAAGTATGATTATAAACAAATTATTCTGATATTTAAAGTAAAATTTTATTGATTAACGTCGGAATTAAGACCATACAATGAAATAAAAAAAATCAAAAACCTTAGGTTGACATCATTGCACTAATATGTTTATATAATAAAAATCTAAAATAATAAGTATATAGTTCTTTGTAAAATTAAATTTTTCATGTTGAAAATTAATAGAAAAACAATGACTGTATCAGCGATGTACAGGGATCGACTTTTTTTCTATTGAATCTTAAATCTCTTAGATTAGGAAAATATAGATTAAAAATTCTTAATTTTTGAAATCAATAGCATATATATCTAATTTCAAAGAAAACCCACAAAAATTGAGTAATTTCAAATGCAAAATATAACTCTTCAATGACTAATCCTGTTGATTTTGATGCAGCCAAAACAATATAACAATCAGTATTAACTGTATTAAAAATTAAATTAATTATTATGGAGATAATAAATTAAAGGAGATAAAAAAATGGGAAATATTAGGACTTCATTTGTTAAACATATATCGAAAGAGATTATTGAAACTCATAAAGGAAAATTTAATACGGATTTTGAAAACAATGGAAGAATGGTTGCCGAGTACTCTACTGTTAGTACTAAGCATTTAAGAAACAAAATCGCTGGATATGTCACAAGATTGATGAAACAGCACGAAAATCAATATTAAACAATGAACTTTTCTGAAAATCATGACCAATAGACTTTTCTTCAACGATTAGAAAGAGAGAGATAAGTAAAGAATAATTTTTTATATAAGATCTTAAAATTTTTATTTCTACTAAAATTTCTATTTTTCTTTACTTAAAGCTTGTTTTAAGTAAAAAACTTAATTTTTGGCATTGCCCTTTCTGATTTATTTATATATGATCTAATAGTTTTAATGCTAAAAGTTTGGTGCTACATTATAAGTTTAAAACGAAAAATCTTCGATTATTGTCGAAGACAATTTAAAAGAATCTTTGATTATTAAAAGTCGAAGACTTTTAATTTAGAAAAACTTGTTCTTTGTTTGTTGCCAACGGCAACTTAGAAAAACTTGTTTTTCGTTTTCTAAATTCATTCATCTGCACCTTTGTGAATAAATCTATGATTTTCTTTATTAGATTCCTATTTTTTCATTAAAATCGTCTGGTTTATCTATGAATTCAATACTTTTTAAAGGTCATCTTATTGTTTAAAGTTCTTAACTTTTAGAATATTAATGAGGCAATATTATGGATAAAAATAATAATAAGAAAATAATTAAATTAGAAACTCCTTTAGATGATGGTGTAACATCTAAATTAAGAGTGGGGGATGTGGTAACAATATCTGGCAAGATATTAACTGCAAGAGATCAAGCTCATAAACGTATTTTTGAAGAAGGTTCACCTATTGATTTAAATAATACTGTTATCTTCCATGCTGGACCAATTATTAAAACAAAAAATTTGAGAAATACTGATCTAAGTCCAAATAGCTTTGAATTAATATCTATTGGACCAACTACAAGCACGAGAATGAACCCTTATCAAGGATTTATTCTTGATTTAGGAGTAAAAGCTATTATTGGAAAAGGTGGGATGGATAAGAATACTGTTGAAGCCCTTAAAAGAAATAATGCTGTTTATTTAGCAGCTGTTGGTGGATGTGCAACACTATACTCTGATTTGGTAGAAGATATTTCTAACGTTTTTTGGTTTGATTTAGGCATTCCAGAAGCTATTTGGGAATTGAATGTTAAGGAATTTGGTCCTTTAATAGTTGCAATAGACTCAAATGGTGGAAATATTTTCAAAAGATAAAATGTTAACTAAATGCTGTTTTGGGTACTGCAAAGATAGAGAACTATTGTCTTGGAAATTTAATTTTTCTGCATTATATATTTTTTATGCATAACATTTTGCTAATTTTTCATCTGCATTCTTTTTAGTAGATAGAAGGTGTAGATAATTCTTAACTTTGAAAGTCTTACAAAGTTCACTACTGATAATTTTATACCTAAAACATCGAATCAAGAGAGCAACACTATAGTGAGACTAAGAAATCAGAAACTAAAAGTAAATTTAAGACAATTACCAGAAATCGAAGATTTTCAGTAATTGATAGTTTATTAAAGTATCTGGCTATATTCATGGGAAATGAAGCAATATAAGAAAAAACTCCACAAAAATTTACACTCTCTTTTGGATAAACATTTATTAATCAAAAAATAGAAGATTTACTAAATAAAAATTTATTAAATATAATCATTAAATCTGTCTATTAAAAGATTTGCTAAATAATAATTTACAACTTATTGCTCAAGAGATTTTTAAAGAAGAATTTTTAAATAAAGAACTTAGAAAAATAAATCAAAAGTATTTACAAACCCAAAATGTTCATAGTGATTATTCTATCTTAAAATTTAAGAATATTTGTAAATTTATTAAAGGAAAAAAACCAGAGTATATTACTGAAAGTTATGAAAATGGGTTGGAATTATATTTAACAATAGAAGTACTTTCATCACAAACACAGCTATTTGCAAAAAAAGAAAGTAAATTGATTTATGTGGGAAAATATGATATTTTAATGGTTATGGATGGAGCAAGTTCTGGAGACGTTTATTTTGGGAAAAAAGGAATTGTTGGATCTACGATTTCTAAAATGGATGTAGACGAAAAATTTAGAGAAATAATTTTTCATTATATTAAGTTTCTGGAAAAAGAAATCAAAAAAAATAATACTGGCTCTGCAATTCCTCATGTAGATAAAGGTTTTATTCTTAATTTAGAATTTATAATACCTAAAGATTTTTCAAAACTGGATTCCATATTTAAACAAATTAGAGAAAAAATTATTGTAAATAATGAAGAAATCAATAGATTGACGAATTTAAGAGATATTTTACTCCCTAAACTAATGTCTGGCGAAATAAATGTTTCTGAAATTGAAATTTAGCAATTTTTTAATTAAAATTCTGAACTAATTAAAAACTAAATTATTATTTATCTTCTTGTTGTTATCAATTTTTTCATCAAGTACACCCAGTATTTTAACAATTTCCGATTGCACTTCTAGAGGTGGCAACCCAATCTCAATAGGATTTAATATTGCAGTTGTCAAACTTGGAACTGCACTACCTACATTCATATTTGCTAAATCATAAGTTTTCAATTTATAATAAAAGAACTCTGGCATTACTTTCTTTTCATCAATTTCCATGTAAAACAGCGTGTCCACAGTCCAGAAAGGTTTATTCACAAGATACAAGTTTCCTAATGAACCTTTTCGAGGAATCAAAACTGATTTTTTATCGTATAATGCAGTATCGACATAGCACATAATTCCACCAGTCCCATAGACAGGAATTTCTCCAACTGATAGTTTTTTATGGTCTTTACCATACTTAATTTTTGCAATATCTCTTAATTGTACTGTCTTCCACTCTGACATTGGATGCTCTCCTTATCCTATAAATTTCCGATGTGAATTCTTCACATTCGCTTGATTGGCCATGGCATAATGCATAGTCGTATCTATCTTCACATGCCCGAGTAGTTGTTGCACCTGCTCTATGGGCATTCCTTTATCTATTGTTCGAGTTGCTAAAGTCCGTCTAAATTTATGCGGATGAACCTTTTGCAAATCTGCTTTCTTGTCGATTTCTCGTAATCTTGTCTCTACACCACGTACACATCAACTCCCCCTCTGGAGCAGTTTTATACCAGATTTCTCGTAACCTTGTCTCTACACCACCGATACATAATCTGTCATGTGGCAGAGCTAATGAAACAAATAATGTTGGATTATTATCCGTTCTACTGTCCAAGTAATTCATCAAATGAATCTTAGTCCTTGCATCAAAGTAGACTAAGTGCTCATGTGCTCCTTTACCGAAAACAACACACTCTCTTTCATAAAAATTGATGTCTTCATGGTCCAGCCCAACCAATTCTCCGACACGCATTCCTGTTGATGCCAACAAGTCAATCATTGCTAAATCTCGAATTTCCGAACAGGAATCGTGAAGCAACTACAATCCTTCATTTGAAAATGTCTCTTTGATGGTCTTATCCGTCTTAATCTTATGAATTCGACGAACCAGACTTTTCAAAATATAATCCTCATCTTCCAACCAACTAAAGAAACTACTAAAGATTCGTCGCATATTATCAATGGTTACCTTGCTTGAGTTTCTTTCTTTTTGGTAAGTGGCAAGATACCCTCGTAGATCTTCTGTTTAAATTTCACGAATCACCTTTTCAACCTTTCTTGTCAGATTTGACAAAGGTCATCTCATAGTATTTCAACGACTTCTCACCACACCCCTCAATCAGCTTTACAGATATAAATTTTTTCATAAGAATTAGATTCATCATGCCAATAGCTAATACTTGTCCAAATTTCATCAGAATTCAAATCCAATCTCCCCCAAACTCTTACGAATGTCCTTTTCCAACTCATTAGACTTTTTAAACAGCTCATCCAATTCCTTAGTTAATTCATTCATTTTTTCTTCAAATGGAATGCCATCATCTTCAGGGTCTTTAAATCCCACGTATCTTCCAGGAGTTAAAATATAATCATGTTTAGCTATTTCCTCAGTAGTAGTTATAGCTGAAAATCCTTTCTCTTCTTCCAAGCTGTCATTTTCAAAGTCTTCAAATGATTGTCCAATAAGTTCTATATCTTCATCACTCAATTCTCTTAGCTTCCTTGAAACCATTGTTCCCATTTCACGAGCATCTATAAACAATGTTTTTCCTTTTTGTTTCTTATTCCTATTTATGATCCATAGGCAAACTGGTATTCCAGTTGTATAAAATAACTGTGTTGGTAAAGCTACTATTCCTTCAATTAAATCATCTTTGATTATATTTTCCCTTATTTTTCCTTCTCCACTTGTTGTTGAAGATAGGGAACCATTAGCTAAAACTATTCCTAATTTTCCATTTGGAGCTAAATGATGTATCATATGTTGAATCCATGCGTAATTTGCGTTTCCTTTTGGAGGTATTCCATATTTCCACCTTACATCATCTTGTAATTTCTCTTGTCCCCATTTTTTAAGGTTAAAAGGTGGATTAGCAAGGATGAAATCTGCTTTTAAAGTCTTATGTAAATCACTTAGAAATGTATCACCGTGATGTGGTCCTAAATCGGCTTCTATTCCTCTTATTGCAAGGTTCATTTTAGCCATTTTCCATGTTGTTGGGTTTGAGTCTTGTCCATAAATAGAAATGTTTTTTATGTTTCCTTGATGATTCTCTATAAAGTTCTTACTTTGAACAAACATTCCTCCACTTCCACAACAGGGATCGTATACTCTTCCATTAAATGGCTTTAATATTTCAACTAAAGTTTTTACAACACTTGCTGGAGTGTAAAACTCTCCTGCTTTTTTTCCCTCATTTTCTGCAAATTTAGATAAACAATATTCATAGGTTCTTCCTAAAATATCTTTTTTATCTCCATGATCTGACATTTGGGTGTTTGTGAATAAATCTATAACTTCTCCAAGTGCTTGTTTATTTAATTCTGGTCGTGAAAATGTTTTTGGAAGTATTCCTTTTAATGAATGATTTTCTTTTTCAATAGCTCTCATTGCTTCATCTATTTTAATCCCATTTTCTTCTTTGTGTGCATTTTCAGCTATTATGCCCCATCTTGCATCTTCTGGAACAAAGAATGTATTTTCAGAAGTGTATTCATCTTTATCTTCTTCAAATCCGTCTCCTTCTTTAACTAATTCTTCATATCTTTCTTCAAATTTGTCAGAAATATATTTTAGAAATATTAATCCTAAAATAACATGTTTATATTCGGAAGCATCCATATTTCCCCTAAGTACATCTGCAGCTTCCCATATTTGCTTTTCAAATCCTATTTCTGCTGTATTCTTTTTAGCCATTTAATTTTCACCTGAAAATAGTTTATAACATATTAATCATTTTAAAATAACAAAAAATGTATTTATAAAAATAACCTACTAAACAATTAAAACACTCTGTATCCCTAATTAAATCATTAAACCTATTTACTAATTCATTGTTCTCTTTATTGTAATAAATGTTGTATCGGTTGACATTTTATCCTCTTGGATTAATTTTTTTATAATGTTACACAATTGTTAAAGTTATCATAAAATGTTAATGGGCTTAAGTAAAAAACGAACTGAAATTCTTTTAAATAAAATTGGTAAGGATTTAAGAGATATTAAAGCTATTTTTATTTCTCATGAGCATGTAGATCATATTAGGGACATTGGAGTCATTAATCGTTATTATGACACATTAATCTATGGAAATAAGGATACTTTAAACTGTGATAATTTTAAAAAAACAGTAGGCATTATAAATCCAGATTCATTGAATTTTATAGATATTAGTAAAATAGATATTAGTAAATTTGTTAAGCTTAGTTAAATTATTTAAGTTATTAAAATTAGGTAAGTTAGTTAAGCTATTTAAGTTACTTAAGTTAGCTAATTAGTTAAGTTAGTTAAAATAACTTAAAAACTAAGATTAGGATGTATAACATCTATACCATCACCTTTTAAGATATCAAAAGATTCAATATTATCGGTATGAATAGGATATAGTTTTTCAGGATTTATTTCACGAATCATAGCTAATATCTCATCCCCACTTCCATGACCAGAAACATGCATGTGATGAATAGGAAGAAGATTAAAATGATTTAACCAATTTTCAACTCGCTTAAAATCAATTTCCATCTCTTCATTAAAAAGTTCAGTAGCTGAATGAATATACAAACCATTTTCTGGATTAATATCAATTAATTGATTAAGTTCAAAGAAATCACATCTAAAAATATATTTTTGAGGCTCTTCTCTTAAATCAGTATATAGTTATCATTACATATTTTAACCCATTTTCCCATATATACTTTTTGATTTAAAAAAAAATAGAAAAATTAAAAAGTTTAAAATTCATCCCCCAATTAAAATTAAGGGCTTTCTTTTAAAGGTTAGGTAACTAATGGGGATGGTAGACCGCAAAGTTATTTAGATGATTATAGTGAAATAAAAAATTTTTCTAATTAATGACTTAAACTTAAAAGTTGTTATAGTCATTTTGTTATAGTTTATAATTTTTAATTTATTAAAGTCCAATATTTATAAATCCAATTTTTAGCACATTGAGTATAATTTAAAAAATTCTTAAATCCATTAACTACTTTTTCTCTGATTTTATCCACATTTTCAAGAAAATATGATGATAAAAATCTTCTTA
>JAISZW010000162.1 GCA_031284445.1 Candidatus Methanovirga basalitermitum
TGCAAAAAAATATTTTTTATAAGAGCATTTGGAAAGTATGCACCTATGCTTCGTAGGGATTTAAAGGGTATGACAACTCTGGATTCATTAGAATCTAATTACATACCAAGCCCCTTAACTTCAGTTAGGGGTAGATGATTATGAGATGAAGTCATGGATTCAAAAGAACTATTAATTAAAATTTTAAAAGAAAATAATGTTGTTAGATATGGTAAATTCGTTTTATCCTCTGGTAATGAAAGCGATTACTATATAGATATAAAAAAAGGAGTTACAAATCCGAAAATTCTTAAGACAATAGCTATTTTAATAAATGAAAAATTCAAAGATGATGAAATCCATAGAGTTGCAGGTCCTGCTCTTGGAGCTGTCCCAATAGCTACAGCTATTTCTTTAGAATCTAAAATCCCTTTTTTAATGATTAGAAAAGGGGAAAAAAATTATGGAACCTCAAAACAAATCGAAGGAGAAATTAATTCTGGAGATAATGTTTTAGTTGTTGAAGATGTCACAACTACTGGTGATTCTCTTTTTAAAGCTATTGAAGCTATTGAAGCTGCTGATGGGATTGTAAAAAAAGTTTGTGTTGTTGTTGATAGAGAAGAAGGAGCTGTAAGATCTTTTAAATCTAAAAACATGATATTAGAACCATTAGTCTCAGTATCTGAATTTATATAATATGTACTCTTAAGATATTCTATATATGGTGTGATACAAATCTATGAAGATCAAACTAAATACTGTATAAACTGTGGTATTAAAATATCGGAAGCAGACTATGAGATATATCATGGTTATTGTCAAGAATGTTATTTGTTACTATTCCCAGAATCCACAGATGATTATTAACTTAGTTTTAACTTTCATTAAATCTTTCATAGTTATTATTATAAATATTCATAGTTAATACATTTAAAAAAAAAATACTTAGTCTCAAAACTTAGCATATTTTAAGGATCAGCATCTAAATTTCAATCTCCAATCCTACTGGAGCATGATCTGAACCCATTACATCTGATAGTATGTAAGAATCCACTACATTATCCTTAAATTCATCATTAACGAAAAAATAGTCAAGTCTCCAACCTACATTTCTCTCTCTTGCTCGTGTTCTGTAAGACCACCATGTGTACTGACTTGGTTCCTGATTAAACATCCTGAATGTATCTACATATCCATTGGCTAAGAATTTGTCTATCCACTCTCTCTCAATTGGCATGAACCCTGAAACATTCTCATTCTCTTTAGGTCTGGCTATATCTATTGGCTTATGTGCTGTGTTCAAATCACCACATATCACCAAGTTGTTTCCTTCATTTCTTAAATCGTTGGTATATTCAAGAAATACATCATAAAAGTCTAATTTGTATTTTAAACGGTCATCACTCATTCCACCATTTGGATAGTATATGTTAAGTAGAATAAAATCATCATAATCACATCTTAAAATTCTACCCTCCATATCAAATTTTTCTATATCAAAACCTGAAATGGTCTTATTAGGCTCCAGATTACTATACACCCCAACTCCACTATAACCCTTTCTAACAGCAGAGTTAAAATAGCTATTATAATTAGAAACATTTAATATATCATCTGATAACTGATCAATGTGTGATTTAGTCTCTTGAATAGATATTATATCTCCAGGATTAGTTTTCATCCAATCCAAAAATCCTTTTTTTACAACTGCTCGAATTCCATTCACATTCCATGACAATAACTTTAATTTTTTCATGATATCTTAAATTTTATTTAGTCTTATTTTAATTATTCATAAAAATTTTAGACTCTTCAACAAAGTTTTTTGCTTAATTAAAACTTTTTTTTGCTTTTAATTCATGATTTTTTCGCAAAAAAATTCAACGAAAATGTTATTATAATGTTTGGTAAATTTATAATATTCTAAAAAATTTGGCTATGTCCAAAGTTCCATGGTAAAATTGATATCACAAAATTAAGGCATGACCAAAAATATTAAATAAGTTGGAGAAAGTTAATATTAAAGTCGGATAAAATCAGGAGGTTTCCCTCCTAACCTCTCCTAAGAACGGTTCGTGCCACTTTCATGGCAAGCCACTCAAGCATACTTTCGTCCTTCAGTGTTAAAATCATCGTTTGTTAAAAAAAATTTTAACTTCCCGAAATTTTCTTTTTACACTATTGGCATGATATATCCACTTTTGTAATTTATCTACATACTTTTTCAACATAAGGCTAAAATAGTATTGTATGTGGTTGAAGACTCTAGAATAAGTTTATTTGGAGTGTTCATCTTCTAATCCAACATCTTTTGATAATTTTACTTTTCGTTTTATATTCATCTTCCTACACCAATTGAAATTCAGCAATATTTCTATTCCACCCACAAGGGAGTGGTATCCGTTCATAGTTATTATTTCTTTTGATTTTCTGCTACCACGATTATTAACGGCATTCGCTTACTTCAATATCCTCTATCTCGAAGTATTAGTTATCATTCACAATCAAACCTACCTAAAAAAAAACAATTTTATTTTATTTTAAGGATTTCAAGACTTATCAGGTTAATCTCTTCTCTGAGACGGATGATTTAGGCTCAATCATTACACAGACAAACATGTGGGTTGTAAACTAATAAATATTCATGCACTACTTACTTCCTCTGCCAAGACAATAGTAACCAATGAAGGTATCATATCCTACCTATTGCTTTTATCAACGATGCTTATAAATTGTTCACTTATTGTTAGCCATGTCATCTTTCTCTAGCCCTTAAACACATGGATACTATGTAATTAATTAGACATTTCCATCATGACCTTAACCAATCACTCAGTTAAGAGTTTTTGGCAAGAATCCCACACAACTGAGATTGAAACATTTTAATTACTTAAACTATTCCAATAATTAATTATGAATAGAGACCCTATTCTCTCGCGCACATGAATATAAATAACACACCTTCTCCAAATAGTAATTTGTCATTTGAACTATATAACCCTAATGGTACTGAAAGGATCGTGATCAAAAAAGACACATTGTACTTATCCAGCATTTTTTCACCAGATTATCATCACAAAATTGAAAACATAGTATGTAGAGAGCTTAAATATGTCCATGTTACATCTATTGCAAAATGTGGGGAATGTGAGTCAGGAAATTTAAGTAAAAATATTTAGACCCCCCCAGAAACATTAATAAAAACCATACTATCTACGATTGCCTATATTTACAATGAATGCAAACATATACATCGTACAAGCTTAAAACCATTCAATAGACAAATACATATACAATGGATGTTAAAGGACAAGAATTCAAATAAATTCTCTTGAACATATGTCTCTTAAAAACATATCACTACTGAATAATACTCTTAATGGTGCATAATCCATGCAGACAAACAATGTTAAATGGTAGAAAAGCACTACGGTATGTGGAAAATGAAAGACAGTCGAAAAATACACTTATCAGGAAATTACGGTTATGAAAGAATATATTAAAGTTAATGGATATAAATTCTATATTTTAGCGAGGGTGTAAATTTTTGTGGAGTTTTTCCTCATATTACTTTATTCCCCATGAACAGAGCTAAAATATTCCAATAACCTCACAACTGTCTTAAATTTACTTTTAGGATTGGTATCAATAA
>JAISZW010000189.1 GCA_031284445.1 Candidatus Methanovirga basalitermitum
TAATGTTTATCAATTATTAATCTTAATTATAATTATAAAAATTCTTTAAATCAAATTTAAATAAATTATATTGGATATAATATTTTATAAAATGACAAACTTTTCCAAAATGACTATATTCTTCCAATCACTCAAACCAAGCTTTTCAATCATGTCATTTGAAATTCTTTGTGCCTGTTTTTTCTTTAAACCATAGAGTTCTGCCCAGTAAATAAGATTTTCTAAACCAGTTGAATTCAAATCTAAATCATCATGTTCTAACATGCACCCTATATGGGATCTGACATTAATTGATTTTTTGTTATCCTCATAAAGATTTTCTCCTAATACTTTAACTTCTCCAGATGATGGTTCTAATAGACCTAAGATTAGTTTTATAGTGCTTGTTTTTCCTGCTCCATTGGGACCCAAATATCCATGAATTTCTCCTTTTTTCACAGTTAAAAAAACATCTTTTAAAACATGAAAATCCCCATAATATTTATTAAGATTTTCTAAAGAAATTATTTCATCTGTCATTAATACCACTTATTAACATTATTTTTTATTTTTGATAAATGTTCATGATCCCCAAGAGCATTGTTCTTTTAGTTCGTCATATTTTCGAGGGTGTAAAAAAGTGTGGAGTTATTTGGAAAAATTGACTTTTATTTATAAATAAACTTGAAAATTTTAGAAAAACTCCACAAAAATTTACACCCTCATATTTTCTATACCCTCTTTCTATACATCCATAACAGAAAAATAAAAATTCACATCCACCACATGAATTTTCATTAGGAGTTTTAAGCTTAGAGAAGTTAATATCTTTTATTTTTTGAAGTACTGGAATAAAACCTTCTATGTATATATTTCCAATGGAATGATCAGTTTTTGATAAAGGACATATTAAAACATGTCCTTCGGGTGTTATAGTTATGGTATCAGCTCCAGCTCCACAACTGCTCTCTTTTTTTGTTAAATACTCAGGAGCATCAAATATAAAATT
The DNA here is from genome assembly GCA_031284445.1 of Candidatus Methanovirga basalitermitum. Lineage (GTDB taxonomy): Archaea > Methanobacteriota > Methanobacteria > Methanobacteriales > Methanobacteriaceae > Methanovirga > Methanovirga basalitermitum. The sequence continues at coordinate 989 of JAISZW010000189.1, forward strand.
TTTAAAAATTTTTTTAAGTTTACTAATCTCATTTTTATACAATATAATACTTTCCTGTGTGAAATCTAATTGTTTTTGATCAGCTCTGCCTATCGGCACTATTACACTTGGCTTAAAAATTACTGCCCCAAATTTTTTTGCTAACTTGGCTGTTTTAGAAACATTTTTAATATTATATGGAGTTACAATCATAGTAAGGATTAATTTAATCCCCTTTTCATTAATTAATTCAGTTCCTTCTTTGATTTTTTCAAATGCACCTTTTAAACCTGCAAATTCATCAACATATAAAGAGTCAACACCATTTAGCGCTATTTGTAAAGCTATTTTATCTTTATATTTACTAAAAATATCTACATGTTCTTTTTTAATCAGAGAGCCATTTGTTATAACTGTAGCTGACTGAAATGTTTTCAAACAATGTTCAACTATTTCATTAAATGCTGGATGGGTTAAAGGTTCTCCTCCTGTAATTTCTATTATTTGAACTCCATCATACTCTAAGGTATTTAAAAATTTTATCAAATCATTTTTTATTAGTATGATTATTCTGTAGTTTACTACTTTCATTGTAACAGTATTTGCAATGAAAATTACAATGGTGTGTAAGCTCTATTGAAACATAAATGGGTATTTGAAAATCCCATGACCCAGTACTTAACAAATTTCTATGGGAGGGTTTATTTAGTATTTTAAAATACTCACTATTTAAAATAAAATTTTTGAGATTTTTATTGAGTTCTTCACTTTTTTCGCCAGTCTTCTCTGATAAATTTTTAATAACCTGATCAAAACTATTTAAACCATCGCATTCATCTATTATCAATGCAGCATCTTTATTAATCAATCTTTTATCTTTTGTAGAAAAATTATAAATAAATGAAACATTAGCTCCTTTGTGTAAGGCATATTTTTCATTTAATACTGGAAAAAATCTATTCATATCAACATACTCCGTACTTTACTAAAATTTTTTATTCATATTACTAAAAATAAAATTAAGGTTTGGTCTTTCAAAAATATGAAAAAATGATGAATTTTCACGAGATGATACACCATATTAAATAAAAAAATTAATATTTTAAATCTGGATATCTAAAATCATGACAAAAAACAATTCTTGTTAGATTTATATGCTAAAAGCCTTGTTAGAACAGGAAAACTAATGTTGACCCTACAAAAATAGCTTCAACACCTGGTATGAGTATACAAGCTGGGCATAGATAACAACCCCATGCAGATTCCACATTTTCTATTGAAGGATTCATGGTTAATCACCTCCTGAAAATTTATTTTCAAAAAATATCATGTCCAAATCTACTAAAGCCATCATTATAATATGTAATTGACTTTGGATTTAGATTTTCATTTAGATATTTTGTCATGGTGGCAAGTGAATCAAACTTTTGTAGATGCTTGTCTATATCAACTACACCACAAACAAATGTTGGATTAGAAGATGTGGATTGTATACAGTTAAATGATTTTGCACTAGCACAACTAACACCAGCCACAACGATGACTCCTAAAAGGAATAAGCTATTATTTTGCTTATTTTCACATCCTTAATTTTTTTAACCAAACATTTCCAAATCTTACAAAACAATGCATTAATTACTTTTTATCGATTATTATCAATTAGTAATACATTGTTTCGTTAAAACACTCATATTAGTCTATTGATAAATTAGTAAGTGTGTTTGATATGGTTTCATTTGATAGAATATGTCAATAAACATATTCCAATTATAACTTAGTAAACGATCAGTATATAAATGTATCGGTTTTATTCAAAAAATAAAAAGTTTAGACAGGAATTATATATTAAATTCCAATTTTTTCTATATATATAAATAAATAACGGATGATTAAGTCTTAAATATTGAAAATAAAGCTATTTAATATAATTTGGAAAAAATATCTAATGTATAGTACTTCTCTTAACTTTTATAACATATTCTATATCTACAATATCCATTTAAATCTTTAGAATTATAAATTAAATGTACCAATGACTTTAAAATAATTTCATTAAATGTTAAAAAAGTTTGTTGAAATGCTATAGTGAACTTTAAAATTATTCATTAGTTCAATGAGAGTAAATGATTAAGTTAAATGATAATCTTTTCTCAATAATTCTTTGTTGATGAAAATGTTATCAATGAGTATTTGGAAAAATAAAGGATTATATAAAAGTAAATGAATAAGATGATAACACTTAAATTTCTGTGGAAGTTCTTAAACTAAGAACATGACTAACATTCATTCCTTGATATATTTGGTAGTTATCTTTTGAAACTGGGTATTTATTAATTATTGCACTCAATTTTCATCCCTCAATGGTTAGTGTAATCTTAAGTTGATAAATTATACTGGTGGCAAACCAATTAATGTTCTGAAGAAATTTTGAAGATAAATTGATACATATCCAATTTTAGGGACTATGATTTGATGATTTCCAATAGTTATAGCTATTGAAACAATTTGTTCTGGTTTAACAGGTAAAGAATCATGTACTGGATTATGATCTCCTTTTATTGTGAGTGTTTTTTCACCATTTGTTTCGTTGATGGCAATGACTCTATGGATAATTTTACCTCCTGAGAACCATTCACTATTGTAAACAACTATATCACCTACCTTTATATCATTTGGATTAAATTCCTGAAAGCCAAAAATGTCTACATTCTCAACAACGATTAAATCACCCCTATATAATAAAGGTTCCATGCTTTCAGATACAACCACATTTAAATGCTGAGTAATTAATATTCCAACGAGTATTATAAATATATAAGTTATTATTTCTTTTCTTTTTTTTCTATAGTCATATAAACCAGCTTAAACACTTGATTAGAGTTATTTTTTATATATCGTGGGTTTCACCTCTATTTAACAGTATTGTTTTAAATTGGGTATCCATCATTCACTCCTTTTTTACAATTTTAAGATAAGTATCTTCAAGTGAAAATTCTCCTCCTTCACCAACATGCTGTTTAATCAACTCGTTTAAGGAACCTTTAAATAATATATTTCCTTTTTTTATTATTGCAAGATGGGAGCAGATTTTTTGTATTTCATCTAAGTCGTGTGATGAGATAAATATTGTCTTTCCTTTCTCACTTAAGTCCTTTAAAAGTTC
>JAISZW010000222.1 GCA_031284445.1 Candidatus Methanovirga basalitermitum
TTAGTTAGATTAATAGCTAAATTTTTGAATATAAAGTTAATTTTCCTAACTCGTTATTCATCTCATTTAAATCCTATTGAGCAATTATGGAGAACTATTAAATTAGAGCTTTATACTAAGTTTATCGAAAGTGAAGAGTTTTTAATGGAAAGATTTGCATGATTATATTATAAAATAGTCGATCGACTCTCTTTCACGGATAAATAGATAGACAAGTATATTGCAAATAATTAGGTATTATACTATAAAAATAAATTTTTCCAAAATAACTCCACAATTTTTTACAAACTCAGAAAACATTCATATACGATAGTACAGATGGCTTTTAAAATTTATGAAGTTGACTTTCGCTATTATGCAGATACTGATTAATTATACTGTAAATGTAATTTAAGAGAATGATTACTATCACAAAGGAAATAAGTAAAGTGTTAGAAGATATATAATGATTTTATGAACTTAAGCTTAATTTAATCAGTATTTATCATGAATTACTTCTTATCTTGTTGTTATTTACTCATAAGCAATTCCAAATATGAATTTGTTTCAAAACCATCGTTTATGTTTAATTTAGTGAAAATACCATAAATTTTGTTTATATGATCTTGATAATCTGAACCATCTTCTAAATCAACTTCTATTTCGATATATGGATCTAAACCTTCAACATTATCTAAGCTTATAACATATTCATCTAAATTATAAATTTCTCTTCTTTTTTTAACAAAACCTCCTTTATAAAAACCTAATCTTTCAAAAATTTTCAATATCTTATCTTCATCTTCAACACACAATTCGATTTCTTCTCTTGTTTTAGAAACTTCATCGACTTTAGGTCCCTTGTATGTAATAACAATAGTTTTATTATCTTCTTTAATAATTTTTCTTATTCTAAATGCCTTATCATTTTTAGCAAATCCTATGTCATCTCGTTCTAGATATATATCCTCTTGAATCTCTTCACTGACCTTAGATATTTTAAATTCTTTTAATTTTCCTTTAACATCATTAAAGTCACTTATTTTTGCTTTAATCTCTACTTCAATCAACCAAATCATCTCTATGACTATGAATAAAATTAATATATACTATCTATTGATTCAATTTTTAAATTTTACTAAGTTTTTAAAATTATCAAAAGAGATAATATATCGTATTTTTCTAAATAGTTTGTTTATGGTTTCCAAGAAGAATTTATTTCAGAGTATTGAATTTCTTGGGGCTTTTTAATTATGTTTTTTTTTTTTGAACAAGTAGATATATAATATTCACTATTCAGTTCCCATGATTTTAACTTCACATCTTCAGTTTTGTCTTCTTTCATATCTTCGATTCTATTTTTCTCTATATCTACTAAAAATGACTTTAGATCTGTTATTCCTGTCCCCTTCATTTTTGCATAACTTTCTTTTAAAGTCCATATTTTAAAGAAGGTTTTAATAGGATTTTTACTATTAACTATTTTTTCATGCTCTAATAAATGAAAAAAATGTTTAGATATTCCATTATAATCTAAATCTTGGATTTTTTCAATGTCCACTCCAATATTTTCATTGGAAACTCCAACTAAAACAAATTGATCACTATGAGAAATATTGAAATGAAGATTGGGTATGTTATATATATATGGCTTACCGCTATCATCAATAGATATTGTGTAGTTGTCGATTCCAAGCTTGCTTAAAATATATTTCAACACTATTCTTCCTCCACCAGAGAGCAATTTGTCTCTATTGAAAAGATATTTTTCATTTAATACTTTTAAATAATTTTTAGAGAGATGATTACTCATAATACCCATATCTAAATAAGATATGTTCAAATAGTTTAAAATCATTGCAATTTTCCTTCTTTATTTACTATTTAACTATATAAAATAGATATATCCATTTTCAATACTCTATTAATAATAATGATTGTTATTTATAATAGATAAACTTAAATAAAATAGATCATAAACTTATTTTATAATCATGATTTGCAAATTAAAGATTAATGAATAATATATAAATATATACAAATAATAATTGAGGCTATTTAATGATTTTAGGAATTTGTGGAAGTCCAAGAAAGCAGTCTACTGAATATGTTTTAAAATATGCTCTAAAGGAAATTGAAAAAAATGGTTTTAAGACGAAACATTTCTTTGTTAGTGGTAAAACAATAGCTCCATGTATACATTGTGATTATTGTTTGAGGAATAAGGAATGTATTCAAAAAGATGATATGTTTGAAGTTTATGATTCAATCAAAAATTCAAATGGAATAATAATGGCATCTCCAATACATAACGGAGGAATCACAGCACAATTAAAAGCTGTTATGGATAGATGCAGAGCATTGTATGCAATTGACATGAATATATTGGGAGGCAAGATTGGAATGTCAATTACAGTAGGAGGTGACAGAGCTGGAGGTCAAGAATTAGCTATTCAAGAAATAAACACTTTTTACATCTTAAATAAAATTATTCCAGTAGGAGGAGGAATGTTTGGAGCGAACTTAGGGTCATGCTTCTGGTCTCAAGATAGTGTAGAAAATATTAAAAAAGATGTGTATGGTTTTGAAGCTTTAAATAAAACATTAAAATCGTTTATCCAAACTTATAATAGATTTAATAAGTAGAATACTTCATTTTTCTTAATTGTAAATAGTTATATAGATCATGTTCTATTGAATAGATTGATTGTTTTTGAAAATAAGTTAACTTAATAAAATTTATTAGAACCACTTAAAATTTGGTAGTGTACTTTTAATTCATAACACTTATGAAACCTTTCAAATTAAGATTTAAAGTCACAAAATGATTTTAAAATAACTTAATCAAATGTTAAAAAAGTTTGGTAAAACGCTATAAATTAAAAAAATTATTCAAAGCTGTTGAAGGAGTTGAAATGTTTGTTTCATTACATTTTAAGCGATGAAATGATCGATTAATAAAAAATACAGCAGAATTTACGAAAAAGCATCAAATAATTAAAATTAGGTACCATCATGTGAATTATTTACACTATCTAAAATGTTAATGTTATCTTTTCTTTGTTAAATCTTTTCATTAATAGAATAATTGAGTCATATTTTTATTCTCAAGAGGAATATAATGATGAATATTAGTAGTAACCCAGTATGTGAGAAATATTATTAGCAATATAGCTATTAAGCTATTTTTTATATATCGACTGTAAGTCACTTCATTTAACAGTATCGTTTTAAATTGGATATCCATCATTCATTCCTCTTTTACAATTTTAAGATAAAACATCTTCAAGTGAAAATTTTCCTCCTTCACAAACATACTGTTTAATCAACTCGTCTAAGTAGATGTTGCACAATTTTTTCATGAAAAATCTGTGAACAACACATATAGACCCACACCGATTACATTACACACATAATAAAATGAAAAATTAAAGTAAAAAACCCTACTTAAACACCTACAGATTCACCTTTAATATTGCTTTCAATATTCAACATAGTTATAGTTGAACGAGCCTGGTAACATGATTACAGTTAGAGATGACTCTTTTCAATATTCAACATAGTTATAGTTGAACTATCATAATTATCATACCTATTTTTAACTTTCATTTAAGATTTGTGGAAGTGTTAACTGCAATGACTTAACGGGAGCATAAATCCTCTTTTACATCAGTTTTCTGTTTGCTAAATTTCGCATATCTATTCACAGTAGTTCGTGAAGTAAAGTATTAATTGTATGGTGTATACTATTATCAGTAGTTCGTGAAGTAAAGTATTAATTGTATGGTGTATACTATTATCAGTAGTTCGTGAAGTAAAGTATTAATTTTTGTGGTGTATACTATTATTTATGAAACTAAAAAAAAACACCACATAGAATACTATTGAATGATGATGTATTAAGTCTTTCGGTTAATGTTATTAGTGATATGTTGGGGTTGCAATCGGCTCTTAATGCAGTATATAGTGAGAAAACGATTGTTTATCATCTTCTTAATGCTACTACTGTGAACTATTGTTAGTAATGTTAATAATCTTTGTGATGCTCCTTGAAGGAACTATTAGATATAGACTTGGTGATATTGATTTAGATGAAATTGCTGAGTTTAAAATGAATTGAAGATTCATGCAATTAAAACCGTTTCTATGAAAAGTAAGATGGCTATTGATTATGTTAATATTCCCTATTACGGTGAAAAAAAACTATGGTGATACAATTAAAACCTAACCTAAACAAGAAACTATTCGATTTTATGCTTATACTTCCATTATATATAATATTAAGAAAATAAACGATTACACATTAGCTGAAATTATATTCAAAGGAGAAACTTTAAAATATACAGTATGATCTCCTAATAAAAGAAATCGAAGCCATTGGGTTTAAAATTAAA
>JAISZW010000257.1 GCA_031284445.1 Candidatus Methanovirga basalitermitum
ACAGCTTATCAGAATTATAGAAATGAAAAATAAATTGGAATTTCACTAAAGAAAATGCTGACGAAAAATTATCAAAATATTATGCTTAAAAAAATGGTAAGAATTAAATTGTCTTAACACTATCTCTATTCTCTTATAATTTTTAACTAAAATCATGAAATTAAAAATCATGAAATTAAGTCCTGAATCTACTAATCATTTCATTCTTATTTGTAAATTAAGTTTAAAATAGTAACCATCCTCATTATTAATTTTATATAAATCACCAGTTTTATATCTAGTAGTACTTCCAGTTTCAAATTTAGTATTTTGATAAAGATATTTATCCAATTGTTTTTTATTATAAAAAATATGGTGACACAAAATCATACCATCATTCTTAACAGTTAAAATTCCACCATTCACATCATACTCCTTATTCCATCTTTTAGTAGGTATCATACCAAATGTTGATGATCTAATAAGTTCAATTATGTTGGATTTATAAAACAAAAGTTTTTCATCATCAGATAACTTTAAAGGATTTTTATCAACCAAATATTCAGTTAAAAGTTTAATATCCGATACCTTCTCGGTACTATAATAATATAGTAAAGCTTGACTTAGAATATAAGGTAAGCTACTATCAATTAGCTTTAAATTTTTTGAGAATTGTTCATTTTCTATTCCATGAAAAGACAAACTATAATTTTTCACATTAATTTTCTCTAAAATCTTTAAAATACGAAGCTTAAGCCATTTCTTATCAGTTTTTTTATTAATTCTCATCAATTCATCAAATTCATATTCTTCAATCCCATCAATTTTATAAATAAAATTAGTAGCATTTGAAGCATTTAGAATTGAAGGTTTACTTCCTATTTCCGACTTGATACTGAAAGTATATTCTTTAGACAAAAATGTTTTTAAATCTTGAATCTCCATAGTTAAATCAGATTTATTTTTATTCGGTGCTTTGAATTTCAAAAAACCTAATGCTCTTAAAAAATTCTCTATTATAGGGACAGTAAACGAACTCCCCTTACCTTCTTTTATTTCTGTAAATGATTTCTCACTAACCTCAAGAAAATCAAGAAATTTAACAGTCTTTTGAATTCTACCTTCCAAGTCCACTACTTCTATTAATTCCTGATCATCATAAACAAAAAAAATCTTTTCATGTTCAATTTTTAATATCTTTAGAATAGGATAAAATTCATCTTCTATTTTATTTAAATTTTCATCAGAAGCATAAACTTTACCATCGCCTAATAACTTTATAAGTGTATAAGCTTCACTCCACTCCCCTTTATTATATTTCCATATATCTTCAGTTTTCATGGTTACCCTCTAATTGATCCAATGTTCCAATGATTTTGTTTGCTATTTCTTCCACTACTGGAATAGCCACAGAATTTCCAAGTTGTTTATATTGTTGTGTATTGCTTACGTCTTTAGGAAAAGAAAATTTATCTCTATCTTCCCCCATAAAAGCATAACCTATGAATCCTTGAAGTTTACCCCATTCATTAGGCTTCATTAATCTTATCCCTTCATTGTTAATAGGTGTCTTTTTATTTTTTATAACTATTCCACCAATATCTTCTTGAGGGTCATGAATTAAATTTCTCTCTTTTCCAGACCCTCCAGTTGCTAATAATGCATTAGAAATAGGTTCCTTAATTTCAGGTTTATTAACTACCATATAACCAAATCCATTTCCTTTAGATTCTTGAGAAGTTTTATGTTTTTTCAATGTTTCAAGATAACCTTCAGATAAATAATACTTTAAATCTGCTTTTAACTCTAAAACATCCTTTAAACTATTGTATATAGGTGGTTTTTCTCTTTTTTGAGGAAGTCTATTAAAACATATTTTATCCAATTTTGACCCATATTTTTCTCTATTAAACCCTACAAGATAAATGCGAGGTCTGTTTTGTGGCAATCCAAAATTCCGAGCATTTAATACAATATTTTCTCTGTTAAATAGAAAAAAATCAGATTTCTCATTACCATAAAGATCTTTTTGTTTTTCTATTCCTATAACATGATAATGTAACTTATTTATTAAGGTATCTAAAATTATCTTAAATGTTTCCCCTTTTTTGTGATTTATCAATCCTTCAACATTCTCTAATAAAAAAGATTTTGGTCTTGTAGATTTTATGATTTCAGCGATATGAAAAAATATAGTTCCTCTTAATTTATCTTCAAATCCTTCTTTTTTACCAACAGCACTAAATGCCTGACAAGGAAAACCAGCCAATAAAATATCATAATTAACATTTCTTACTAAATCTTTAAAGTCATCCGTGGTGATGTCATTCATTGGATTTTCATTGTATAAATGTTGATATGTCTTACAAGCATATTTATCATTTTCAGCAGATAAAACATTAATAACCTTTCCAGTAAGTTCAAAACCTCGTCTTATGCCACCAATACCAGCACAAATATCAATTGTTCTATACATAGTTCATCACTCATATTACATTTGACATCATATCCAAACAAGTAATATAAAAAAAGAAATAATCATTTTAAAATCAAATTGCTGTTTCTCCATTTTCTCCTGTTCTAGCTCTAATAACTTGTTCGACTGAAGGTACATAATATATTTCCATCTCCAACTTATATATTTTGTGGTCTGATGAGCCTGTAAAAAACTCTACACTTTTTTACACCCTCTATTCCGACTACCTAACAAACTACCTAACAACATACAACATAAATATTCCAGCATTTAGAAAGATGAAAAAAGATTTAAACAATCCATTGCACAGATGGATAATATTCTTTGATAATAAAAGTTCTGATGAACTTATAAACGAGGTGATTGAAATGGATGAAGATATAAAATTAGCAGATAAAAAATTCAATGAACTACTTTCAGATGAAAGCATTCCACGACTATCAGAAGACAAGTAGCAAAAATGGAATTAGAAGGTGAATTATCACACAGCAAAGAAGAAGGTAAGATGGAAGGTATAAAAGAGGATGATTAAAGGATATAAAAGTTTTCATGAAGATTTGTGAACAACACATATAGATCCACATCGATTCATTATACACATAATAAAATTTAAATTATTTTATTAATTTTATAAACGAACATAATTTTTTAATTTTTAAATTAAATAATTTATAATCTTTTATTCATTGTAATATTAGATTTAAAACGAGAATCAATTTTTGATTAAAGTAATTGTGCAACAGCCTCTAAAAATATATCTTTTAGATTTTTTAAATACATTTTTTTGTGTGTTTGGATTTTTCATGATAGAGACACCATGATACTTATAAATAAATTGAAAATTTAGAAGAATTCCACAAAAAGTTACCCCTCGAGTGACGGAAAAGTATTTATATGATTAGAAGTTATATTATGATTACCTGATTTATTTTATATTGTAGTAATCGACAGAATCTTTAATAATAATAAAATTTTATTACAGTATTATACAGACGATGAATTTATTAATCGAAGAATATGTAAAAAAATTCCACTCAGAAAAGTTAAGTTGAGTACTATATATAAAAATAAAGTTATATAATTAAACTATAACAAAATATGGAATTGGTGAATATGGTAGAAGTTTCAAATCTTTATAACTTAGATATATATACAATTGAAGGATTGTATGTAGGAAAAATTGCAGATGTTGTTCTTAACATAAAACTTGGAACGATCTCAAAACTTAAGGTAAGAACTTATGATGCTGGAGAAAAAAAAGATGTTGGACTTATGGATATGATTAAAACAAATTTCCAACTTGTACCTGATGAAAATCATATTAAAACATATAGTAACGAATTATTTGATATAAATTATGATAAAGTTAGAGCAATTGGAGATATAATGTTAATAGATCCAAAAGATTTGACAAGTACATCACCAACTCACTCCTCAAGTTAATAATCAAACATTAACTCCTGAATAGAGAGTGTAAAAAAGTGTGGAGTTATTGGAAGAGTTTACTTTTATTTATAAATAGACTTAAAAATTTTATAAGAACTCCACAAAAATTTGCACCTCTATGAATACAAGATTTATAAATAATAAATTTTAATTATCTATATTTTAAGCTATACTCTTTCAGTTAATTGAGGATATAAAGTCAAAAGAAGATCACCTATTATTAATTTATATATTCAATTATATGGTATCTGTCTAACATCTTTTATTTAGTTAATATCTTATTTTAAATATATAAATTATCTTTTTTTAAGCCTGTGCTACTATAAAACATTAGGTTTTTTTTAAACAGAAATTCCTGTCTAAGATAGGAGTACCAATTTAGTGGTTATATGATAGTGGGAATACTTGGATGCGGAACAATAGCTAATGTTCTTATTCATAAAATTGAAAATAAAAAGGAAATAAAGGTTAAATATTTTTATGATAGAGATGTTGAGAAAGCTGAAAACTTAGCAAGAACACATGATGGAACTGCTATTTTAGATTTTCATGATATGATTGATAAAGTTGATTTAGTCTTGGAATCAGCATCTCAATCGTCTGTCAAAGAACTTATTCTAGATGTTCTTAAAAAAGGTAAAGATGTTATTATAATGAGTGTTGGTGCATTACTAAATAAAGATTTATGGAATGAAATGAAATCTGTTTCAAAAAAAACAGGTGCTAAAATCCATATTCCAAGTGGTGCAATAGCTGGATTAGATGCAATAAAAGCTGGTTCTGTGGGAGAAATAAGAAAAGTTTTATTGACTACGAAAAAGTCACCAAGTTCATTAGGCATGAGTATAGATAAAGAAGAAATTTTGTTCTATGGTAAAGCAAGTGAAGCAGTTAAAATATTTCCCTTAAATATTAATGTTGCAGCTACATTGAGTATAGCATCCAACTTAGATATTGATGTTAAAATTCTTGTTGACCCTAAGGTTGATAGGAATATTCATCAAATATTTGTAGAAGGAGATTTTGGTAAATTCATAACTGAAACTGAAAATTTACCCTCCAAATCAAATCCTAAAACAAGTATTCTTGCTGCTTACTCTGCAATTCAGCTATTAAATAGTCTTACTGAATCTTTTAACTTAGGAGCATGATTAGTTAATTTAAAACTCAAACAATATTATGATTGATTTTATGAAAGAACATGAGATTTATTCTGATATTAAGGTCCCATTAAGCTCAGACTTGATTTTAAGATTAGATGGTAGAAATTTTCATAGTCTAAGTAAAAAATTAAATTTAAAAACACCATTTGATCGTGAATTTACAATGATGATGGTTAAAGCATGCTTAAATATTTTTAAAGAGTTTTCACCATCTTTTGTCTACACCTTCTCAGATGAAGTTAACATTCTTTTTAATAGTATCCCTTTTTCTGGAAGATTAGAGAAATTAAATTCTGTTTTTTCAAGTTTAGTTTCAAGTTCATTAACTTTAAGTATAGAACAATACAGGAAAGATTTTGATAAGACTTATGATGGATTCATGTGGCAATTTAAAGATAGTGATGATTTATTTCCAATAGCTTTTGATTCACGAGTTATTTTAGTCTCTAACGATGGAGTTTTTAATTATTTTAAATGGAGACAAGACGAAGCATATAGAAACTGTATAAATAGCTATGGTTACTGGGCTTTAAAAGAAGATTGTGACAATGACGAGCTTAAAAAAAAGTCACACGGTTTTAAATCATCTGATATTCATGAATATTTATTTAAAAATAAAGGGATTAATTTAGGAAAATTACCTAATTGGCAAAGAAGAGGAATTGCTATTTACAAGAAAGACAAAATAAATATATCTTTTGATGAACAGTTACCTAAGTTTAATAAAGACTTCTTTAATAGAATTTTATAATATAAGAGGGTTAAAATTATGGATGAAACTGTTGGAATGATTTTATGCGGTGGATTTGGAAAAAGATTAAGACCCGTTACTGAAAAAATCCCTAAACCACTTGTTGAAATTAAAGAGAATTATACAATTTTAGATAAGCAGCTATTTGATTTTAAAAATGCTGGTGTTAATGAAGTTTATCTTTTAGCTGGTTTTTTGCATGAAAAAATTGAAGAAAGGTTTGGTAATGAATTCAAAGGCATTGAATTACATTATGTTATTGAAAATGAGCCATTAGGAACTCTTAATGCAATTAGATTAGGTATGGAGAACATTAATGATAAGCAATGCATTATAAGAAATGGAGACATTGTCACAGACATAAACCTATCAAAAATGATAAAAGAAGGAGAAAACTCTGACTATCCTTTTTCAATTTTTATCACTCAAATGCAATCCCCTTATGGTATTGTTGAGATAACTGGAGATAAATTAAGTTCATTTAAAGAAAAACCCTTGTTGAATTACTACATCAATGGTGGTGTGTATTTTTCTAAAGAACCTCTTGATTTCGGTGAATTTAAAACTGGAGATATTGAAAAGACAATTTTTCCAGTGATGGCTAAAGAAAATAAAATAGGTTACTATAAAGAAGATGGTTTGTTTTGGATGGCAATTGATACAAACAAAGAATTGGAAGCTATTAAAAAAGAATATAGTAATAAGACAGACAAACCATGGGGCTATGAAAAATTATTAATTGCAACTGACAAATATCTCACAAAGGAGCTTTTCATTAAAGAAAATTATCAAACATCCTTCCATTACCATAAAAAAAAAGATGAAACAATGTACATTCTAAAGGGTGCAGGTTACATAGAATTTGAAGATAGAAAGGAGTACTTTGATAAAAATGATATCATAACAATTGAACCTTATCAGAAACATACTATAGTTGCCAGAGAAAATACAATTTTACATGAAATATCCACTCCTTATCTTAATGATACAACAAGAGTTAAAGACTACTACACAAGATAAAGAGTTAAAATCAATAATCATATACTTTTTGCTCATGAATATCTAGCCCAGTACTTGCACTAAAGTAATAAACATCAGCCCATATACTACCTGTGCCAAAACCAGCATGAGTATCCATAGCTATAAAAACACCTTCACCCCAATCAACATCAGTAAACTTCCAATGATTAGTATCATAACCACAACAACCTTCCATCCAAAAACTCATAAAATCATGTTTATTTAAATCAGCATTCCAAGTGAGTTCAGCTTCAGCGACCCACTTCATATTCTTTGCATCTTTATTGATAGGATAGTAAGATCTTGGATCATTTTTATCTCTATAACAATATAAGCCATAATCACCATGATTAAACCTCCCTTCTCTTACTGGCTTGTTCGGATCATTAGTAAGGGAAAGAAATTGTGAAACCCCAGAATCTGATAATACACCTATTTCTCCAGTATGTATATCTTCATGGTTGTAAGCACTAACATTTGAAATAGATCTAATAATTAAAATAGCTATTATTGATATACTTAATATTAATTTATTTTTTAACATAAGTTTTAACCTCCCAAAAAAGAATAATAAAATCTTTTATTATCATATGAATAGTCTAATTTATGTATGGTGTTGTAGTATTAGATGACTGATAAAAATCATCACCATTAAAAGTAATTAACAACCTAGAACCAATTACTAATTTATTCTTATTAATATTTAATTTAAGAACACCATCAACATCAGTAACACCCATTGCAACCGTATCACCACTATTAGAATCTTTTACAGTAACATTAAGTGAACCAACACCTTCACGAGTAAAGTAGTTTGTAATTATTAAACTTAAATCATAACTCTCACCATTGTTATTGAATGATAAATTATGGAACATAGTAGGTTTTAAAGGAGTTTTAACAACAGTACTAACAACACCATCATATCTTAAATCACCAGCAAAACGCAGAACAAAACTCGTAACATTAATATCTTTAAGATAAAAATCAACAACCCCATTATTACTACTAATATTTTCAGCTATTAATTCAGCATCAAGTGTTCTTAATTCAACAGGAAGACCACTAATCCCATTACTAAGTTTATTATTAACAATTTTACTCTGCACATGGAAAACACCATTATATGATACTGTAGGATTATTAAATTCAGTAGGAATATTATCAATACTTACACGTGCAGTAAAAGAATTCAAATAAACATTATCACCTTCATAAGCAAGATAAACACTATTACCACGATCTATGAAAGCAGTAACATTAAACTCACCTATATCATTAGTTTTAAAAGATTTAATAACATTACCATTACTATATCTTAACTCTAAAGTAGCATTAGAGATCCTATCTTCTGTGAATTTATCAAATAATGATCCAGAAACACTAAACTCACTATTATTAACACAAATAATATTTGAATTAATACTCGTATTTTTTAAAGGAGTTTTAACAACAGTACTAACAACACCATCATATGTTAAATCACCAGCAAAACGCAGAACAAAACTCGTAACATTAATATCTTTAAGATAAAAATCAACAACCCCATAATTACTACTAATATTTTCAGCTATTAATTCAGCATCAAGTGTTCTTAATTCAACAGGAAGACCAATAAGACCAATCGCCCTACTAATAATTTTACTCTGCACATGGAAAACACCATTATATGATACTGTAGGATTATTAAATTTAGTAGGAATATTATCAATACTTACACGTGCAGTAGAAGAATTCAAATAAACGTTATCACCTTTATAAGTAAGATAAACACTATTACCTCGATTTATGAAAGCAGTATCATTAAACTTACCTTTATCATTAGTTTTAAGAGTTTTAATAACATCACCATTATTTTTATATCTTAACTCTAAAGTAGCACCAGACACACCAGCACCTGTGAATTTATCAAATAATGAGCCAGAAACCCTAAACTTACTATTATCAACACAAGTAATATTTGAATTAATACTTGTATCTTTTAATGGTACGATGAAACTAGGACCATCACAACTTAAATGTTCATCATCACCTGGGAAACTGAAATGTAGTTTAGAACCTGGAGTTAAATCGAAACTCGTGTCAATACGACCATTACCAATATCATTAGCTGTTCCTAAAACATTGCCTTCTTCATCTCTTAACTCAACAGGAGTATGAATATCAGAGGCTGATTTTGAACTTTTAATATTAGTGAGGGTGTAAAAAAGTGTGGAGTTATTTGGAAAAAATTGACTTTTATTTATAAATAAACTTGAAAATTTTAGAAAAACTCCACAAAAATTTACACCCTCGGTGAAAGTAAAAATATATTAATGGAAAATATAGTCAAATTAAAAGAATTATTTCCAGAAATAATAATTGAAGACAAAATAGACTTTGATAAACTAAAATTATTACTTACAGACGAAATAGATGATTCTCCAGAAAGATATAATTTCACTTGGAATGGTAAATCTAAAGCTATTGCTGAAGCACAAAAACCATCTACATGAACTTTAAGACCAGTTAAAGAGGAAAGTAAATATTGGGACACAACAGAAAACTTGTATATTGAAGGAGACAATCTATAAGTTCTTAAATTACTTCAAAAGACTTATTACAATAAAATCAAGATGATTTATATAGATCCACCTTACAACACAGGGAAAGATTTCATCTACAAAGACAATTATAAGGATAATTTAGAGAATTATTTAGAGGTTTCTGGTCAAGTTTTTAATCCAGAGAGAGTTTTAATGTTAAATTAAGTACAAATACTGAGTCATCAGGTAGATTTCATACTAATTGGCTTAATATGATGTATCCACGACTAAAATTAGCCAAAAATTTATTAACAGATGATGGAGTAATATTTATAAGTATTGATGATAACGAACAATCAAATCTTGAAAAAATATGTGATGAAATTTTTGGTGAAGAAAATTTTATTTGTAAGTTTACTTGGCAGTCAAAAAGTGGAGGAGCTCACGATGAACAGTTTATTGTAAAAGAAATGGAGTATATTCTACTTTTTGCTAAAAATAAGAATCAAGTAAGTCTATCAAAAAAACAATTATAAACAACTCTTATAATCTTCAGGACAATTTCATCGAAGATAGAGGAAAAAGATAGAGAGGGTGTAAAAAAGTGTGGAGTTATTTGGAAAAAATTGACTTTTATTTATAAATAAACTTGAAAATTTTAGAAAAACTCCACAAAAATTTACACCCTCATAGACATAATCATTACTTCAATTGGATTCTTTTATCTACCCCGTACTATCAAATTTTAACCATAAATCGTTGTTGAATCGTCTTATTCAATTTATTAATGTTTCTTTCAATTAAATATAGTCAAATTAAAGTTGCCTTACTCGATATAATCGCCACCCCCTTAATTGAATAATATTAGTTGATAGAATCTATTATCCATTCACCATTATAAATGGTTCCAACAGATGAAACTGGATTTGCAAAATTTTTAAATTCTCCTTTATTAAAAATAAATTCTGCAACATCTCTAAAACCTTCAACTTGAAATTCAACTAATTTTGGACTCTGCTGTTGATATGAACTTAGCTATTCCATACTCTAGTTTTTCAACTAAAATTTTTTCATGAGTTATAATATCAATGTAAGCTTCATATTCATCTGGATTAACAACTCCAGCTATTCTTGGAGTTATAATTGTCTTTTTCATAACCCATTGTAAAAAGAGACAAGGTTAAGGCATCTTTTAAACTCATTCCAGAGCTTATTTTATCGGCAATAAGATCTGTGTGAGAACCGTTTGTCATAACAGCTACACCATCAACAATTTTTAAACAATTATATACTATATACGAATTTTCAAAGATATCCTTTTCATGCCCCTCCTTTGGAACTATTGATGCGATTTTTTTAGATATTTTAGTTCTTCTATTTGGAAAAGACCTACTTGATACCCTGTAAGCTAAAAAAGGCTCATCTTCTTTACTCATTCCTACCGCTAATATTCTACCTAAATACATTAGAATACACCTTTATTTAATGTAACGATTAACTCTTCATCTACACCCATTGAAATATTTTTAGAGTATATTTTAAAAAAAACCCTATTAACGGATACAATAAAACATCCACATGTAATTATTCGGAGTTCAAAATGTAGTGAAACTGCCAAATTAATTTTTTTAAATTATAAACACTTTTCATTTTTAAGAGAATTATCATAATAAGAAATTAAACTACTAAGACTTGTAGAAACCGTAAATTCTGTCTCTAAACCGATTTCCTAATCCACTAACTAAAAATGTTAGTTTCACCAAAAAGGCAAACCCTATTGTTCCAACAGTTTTAATGCTAATAGCCACGTTTATATCACGATCATAGACTAATACCACACTCAAGACAAATCCATCCACGTACACCTAAAACCAAACTCCTCTATTTGCCAGTTACATTTATTCACAAATCTCAAAGGTTTCACCGTACCAATATGATTTGTACTCTATTTGTCTCTTTTAATTTCATACCAGTATTTTGCTGGATATGATTTTGACATGCCTCTTATTTTTAAGACCTAATTTACTATTAACATTACTAACATAGATTTCGTCATTCTCAATTCACTATTTTAGTAGTGATCCAATATATGAAATCTATTATCCTGTTCTTTTTATTAGAATGAACATAATTAAACTTGGTTATCATCTTAACCCAACTAACTCTTCCAATCAATCCTTTAACAAACCTAAAACCAGTAAAACAAACAAACACTATCTTTTAAATCTAAAACCTGTTTTAGATTTAACTTCAATTATTGATCTTTTCACATTTATAACAGCATAATAACCGATCCATAATTCTCTATTCTTGTAGTTACAGATAGTATATCACCATTCACAGGACGGACTAAAATTCACTTTAATGATATCTTATCTATTAACCTAAAAAAAAAAATATTAATTCACAAAATTACTACCACAACATAAACAAGTCACAAAAACCGCCCCAAAGTAGGATTAAAACCTCCAAAATAAATAAATAAAAAAAACTCAAAGATTCCAAATCTTTCAAACCAAAAAAAAACTTCAGATGTTACTATTTTCTTCTCCAATAAATCAATCCAAGAACACTTAAAAAAATCAACACAAACAAAGGAAAACCAGTCCTATCCAATAAATCTCCAAAAAAACCACTACCTCTACTATTATCATCAGAATGAGGATCAGGTAACGGAGGATTAGAACCAGGTAACGGAGGATTAGAACCAGGTGCTGGAGGATTAGGACCAAGACTTGGATCAACGATTATAATCTTACTATTGATAGTTGAATTGTAGGTATCATTACCAGCATATTTAACAGTCAAATTGTAAATACCATCAACTTTGAACTCATAATTTAATGTTGAAAGGTTAAACTCACCACTACCATCAGTTGTACTGTTAACAATACTCACATTATTGATAAAGATTTCTAACCCTGCACCAGGAATACCAACACCAGTACCATTATTTGTTAGGTTAATGACACCAGATAATAAGTTACCAGATATAAGAGATGTGTTAACTTCATCTAAACCAATACCTGTATCCTGTTTATCAACGGTTATGTTTACAGATAAGTCTTCATTATCAACAACAGCCGTAAGATTATAATTACCAAAACTATTTAGGATGTCATTCCATCCATCAGGAACATTAAAACTATCAGATTGACCTGGAGTAAAACTCCTCACACCAACCTCTAATGGTAGGCTACGACCTAAAACATTACTTAACGTAGTGTTACCAGTGAAATCAGGTAAATTACTACTATTAGTAGAATCATTAGTCCCATTAAGAACCAAACCACAACCATAGGATACTGGTACCAATCCAGTATAATTTTTAACCTCATCAACCGTTGAAACACTCCCAACTGTTAATTGGAGTTGATAATAACTATTAAGCACAAAACTACCCTTTATGAGTTCAGTAATATTATTATCACCCCACCAATTAGAATCTAGACTACCACTATTAACATAAGCTTCTTTTCCATAATTTGCTGCAGTATTACCAGTAATACGACAATAACTCACACTACCCCCACCAGAAAGGTATACACCACCACCATCAAACCCACTATTGCAGTTGGTGATAGTAGAACCAGTCACATTACCATCATTAAGGTATACACCACCACTATTAGTACTATTGCAGTTGGTGATAGTAGAACCAGTCACACTACCCCCACCAATAAGGTATACACCACCACCAGTAACACTATTGCAGTTGGTGATAGTAGAACCAGTCACACTACCATCATTAAGGTCTACACCACCACCAGGAACACTATTGCAGGTGGTGATAGTAGAACCAGGCCCACTCCCCGCA
>JAISZW010000014.1 GCA_031284445.1 Candidatus Methanovirga basalitermitum
CCAAAGAATTTGGACAAATTATATTCGCATTTCAATTGGGATCCTTTCTTAAATAAAACTGGTTTCCCCTTGATCATATTAATTGTACTTATAACTTTGTGTGTAGGCTTAGTATATAAAAGAAGAAAATAATAATAATTGAAAAATTATTAATAAATCTTTTTTATTTTATTTATTTTAGTGAAACAAATATTTAGTGGGAGAGGTGACTTTAAAACACTAAACAAAGATTATTAATTCGAGAGTTCTGTCAAAAAACTTGATTTGAATATAATTTAGAGAATGTGAAGAAATTTCATATTCTTTTATTTTTTTTTCAATTATTTATCATATATAAATATATATTTAATAATAATTATATTCTATGCGATAAAAATCCTTAAGTTGACAGCAATGATATATTATAGTTTCTTTATACATTCAATGTTTTTTTTTTCATATGATTTTTGAAGAAAGAATTCTAATTTAAGTGATTTTGTTGGTTTAGCTATGAATAGTGAAGATATTATTATATATGTAACTTGTCACGACCTGAAAAGTGCTAAAATGGCTAAAAATGATAAACCTATACACACCATTATTTGATGGTGCAGAAGAAAAAGATACTTTTGGATTGTTGGGTGATGATACTGGAGATAACATTTCAAAGAAAAATAATTATTATGGTGAATTAACTGGCTTATATTGGATGTGTAAAAATTCAAAAAGTCAAATAATTGGATTAAATCATTATAGAAGATATTTATCTAAATCTAAATTAGGTGGTTTCTTAGATAAAAAGGATATTGAAAATTTTTTAAAGAATCATGATATAATAATTCCCAAATTATATAAAAACCTTGGTTGTTTAAGTAATCGTGAAAATTTCACAATGGCTTATTTTCCATCTATTCCACACATTCACGATTTGACACGTGAAATTATAATAGAAAAAAGTCCTGAATACTTGGATGCTTTTGATAATGTAATGAAGAGCAATTTTACAACACATGATAATATTTTCATTGGATCTAAAGATTTAATGAATGATTATGTTGATTGGATTTTTCCTATTTGCTCTGATCTTGAAAATAGAATCAATTCAATTGGGGGGGAAATGTCCAGAAAGAGCAATGGCTTATTTAACAGAAGTATATTTTCAAGTTTGGATAAAACATTTAAATTTGAAGGTTAAAGAAGTTGAACCTAAGTTCATTGGAATAAAATTAAATTTAAGCAAATTCATTGTAAAGTCAAGGATTGCAAGAAAGTTTTATGAAACATTAATCTTGCCCAATAATAAAAAGAATAAAATATTTAAAAACTTCTAAAAATTAAAGATTTTTGTACTATTCAATCGATATACAAATTCTCCAATTGCCATATATAAAAAAAAGAATTATATAATTTACCTTTTAACATGAACACATTTTACCAGATGTGGAAAATTAAAACACCAAATGAAGCTAAAAATATAATTGAAAAAAAACATGTTAAAAACCCAAAAAACTTAGAAGAACAAGCAATAAAGTTAGTTGGAGAGGACATATATGAAAAATTAATTAAAGGGTATACTGAAAAGCAATGGGGTAAACCTTGTAGTGAACTACCTCCTTTTATAATCAATCGTTTACCTGTCAGATTTACTTACTATAATAACTATTTTAATGACCAGTATCAAGGAATACCAATAGGAGGATACACAAAAATAATAGAAAGACTATTAAAAAACATTGAAGTTAGATTAAAATGCGATTTTTTTGATAATAGGGAAAAGTATGAAAAATTGGCTAATAAAATTGTATATACTGGAATGATCGATCAATTTTACGATTATTGCTTTGGAGAACTTGAATATAGATCTTTAAAGTTTGAATCAGAAACTAAAAACCTTGAAAATTATCAAGGTAATGCTGTTGTGAATTATACAGAAGCTGAAATAGATTATACACGAATAATTGAACATAAACATTTTGAAAATACGAAAACAAGCAAAACTATTATCACAAAAGAATATCCAGTTAAATATGAAAAAGTAAAAGAGGCATATTATCCTATAAATGATGTTAAAAACTCTAAAACTTGGGAAAAATATAATAAGTTGGCTAAGAATGAAAAAAATGTAATTTTTGGTGGTAGACTAGCAGAATACAGATATTATGACATGTGGGAAGTTATAAAAGAAGCTTTAAAAGTTGCAGGAGATGAGTTGAGTAATGCAGGTGATTAAATAGGCTGTATCCAAAATTCCATGGTAAAATTATTTATCATAAATAGGCATAGCATAAAATATTAAATAAATGAAGAAAGTTAACATGGGAAAAAAAATGAAAGTCAACAACATAACTTCTCCATTTTATGACTTTAAATCTTAATTTGAAAGGTTTCATAAGTGTTATGAAGATGATGATATGTTATAAAAGTTGAGTAAAGTACTATACTAAACTTAATACTGTTAATGGTAAATAATCCCTGCAGACAAATAATATTGAATGGTTTAAAGAAATATTACTGTATGTGGAGAGTGAAAATAGTCAGAAGGCATTCACTCAGAAAATATTACGGTTATATGGTGTTAAAAATCAAGTGAATTTTCAAACATTTTACATGCTTATTTCATACCACATTTCACATATCTTGGAATCTAAAAGTACATTAAGATTTATTGTGAAAATTGAAATAAAATTAATATTAGTTCTTAAATTTAAATAGAAGAATTTATAAATACTGTGATTTTTTAACAAATTTTAAACAATTTTTTAAACTTGTATTTTGCTAATAGGTATTATTTTTCAGTTAATGTTATTAATACGATCGAATGAACTTTAAATTTATTTAGTATATGATTCTATAGTTTTAATAGCTAAAAATTTTCTGCTACACTATAAAAATAAGCAACAAGAACATGAATATTAGTTTTATTAAATTTACCTATTTCTTTTAAATTAAAAGTATACTCTTTAATAATACCTAAATAAACAGCACCAATCAAAACAGGATTAAAACCATGTTTAACAGCCGAATTCAACGACCTAATATTGCTAATTGTCATGAATCAACTCTCCAATATATTTTTAATTCTTCAAATCTTAATATACTTCATAATATTAAGCTTTATTTAACCCATTAGCATTTTTTCCTGTGTTTAGTAATATGGACTTTTATAGTTTAAATTTAATATATTTAAACAATGTAAAACATATTTCAAGTGGAAATAATAAAATCTTGCCGATTTTAAATGTTATAAAGTTAGGATAATCATTTGAACTCACATATAAAATATCGTATTTATTTTTCAATATTCTAAAAACATCTTTTAAATTATTGATTTTATTAATGGATAAAAATTCTTGATTCTTATCTATATAATAACGATTTACTCCCTGTTGTAGAGAAAAACTATAATTATTATCTATTAAAATATTCTCCCATTCATCATGAATATTAATGTTTGTTCCAGGAATAGTTGATTCTACTACAAACATCATCGGTCTAATCATATCGAAATTAATAGATTCTAAAACTTCTTTTTCAAATGTTTCTACATCAATTTTACAGAAATGAATGTCTATATTTTCCAAATCCAGTTCCTTGATCACATCAGTTAATGTTTTCACTTTTACTTGGATATTATCCCTGGGGGGGGGGGCCCCCCCCCCCCCCCGGGGGTGGGTTGGTGGGTGGGGGTGAGGGCGCGGG
>JAISZW010000057.1 GCA_031284445.1 Candidatus Methanovirga basalitermitum
ACCATAAATAGGAAATTGATATGGCTATTGATTATATCAATATTCCATTATTATAGTGAAAGAAAACTATGGTGATAGAATTAAAACCCAACCTAAAAAAGGAACTATTCGATTTTATGTTTATGCTTCCATATATATAATATTAAGAAAATAAACGACACATTAGCTGAAATATATTCGAAGGAGAAAATTTAAAAGATACAGTAGATTTCCTAGTAAAAGAAATCGAAGCCATTGGGTTTAAAATTAAAATACTATTTCTTGATAGAGAGTTTTATACTGTAGAAATGATAAACTACCTTCAAAACAGGAGAACACCTTTTATTATACCTTGTGTGAAAAGAAGACCCCGTGGGGAATAAAAAACCTGTTAACTGGAAAAAAGTTATTCTACAGAATATACTATGCGTTTAAAGGGATAATGAAGCTACATTTCATAATGTGCTGGTTAAATACTCTAAAGGAAAATATAATCAGATGGAATAAAATATTTCGCATATGCGGTATATAATGTTGATATGCCTTTAAAAAACATTTTTCTCTAAAGAAGACGAATGGTTACATTATCATCTATTCATTACCATTCCATATACACAAAAACATCAGTAGTTAAAGGGTCACCACCTAAAATTCTTAAAAATTAAATTTTCACGTTTACAAATAAAATAATGATTAAATGAATTTAAAAATTAAATTTTTTACCTTTATAAAGCGAATAATAGTTAAATGAATGTTTTATCAGATTTAAGTAATTTAAATCAAATTATGAAAGGATTTGAGTTTATTGAAGAGAATAAATGTTTTTGACACCACACTTAGAGATGGAGAGCAGACCCCTGGAGTGTCTTTAACCTTAAATGAAAAGTTAAGAATAGCAAATAAGTTGGATGAGATTGGAGTGAATGTTATTGAAGCAGGTTCTGCGATTACATCCAATGGAGAAAGAGAAGCCATTAAAGCCATTGTTAAAGAGGATTATAATGCAGAAATTGGTTCATTTGTCCGTATTCTTAAAGATGATATTGATGCAGCACTTGATTGTGATGTAGATAGTGTTCATCTCGTAGCCCCAACCTCAGATTTACATATTAAAGAGAAACTTAAAAAAACCAGAGAATATGTTTTTAACCAATCCATGAATATGATAGATTATTGTATTGACCATGGATTACTTGTTGAATTCTCAGCTGAAGATGGAAGCCGTAGTGACATTGAATTTTTAAGAGATATTTTCACTGAAGCTGTAGATGTTGGTTCAAGTAGAATATGTGTTTGTGATACGGTTGGAATATTAACTCCAGAGAGAGCATATCACTTTTATTCTAATTTATCTAATTTTGGAGTTCCTTTAAGTGTTCATTGTCATAATGACTTTGGTTTAGCTGTTGCGAATACTATAGCAGGTATAAGAGCAGGAGCCACACAATTCCACTCTACTGTTAATGGCATTGGTGAGAGAGCAGGTAATGCATCTTTAGAAGAAATTATAGTTTCTTTAAAGGCTCTTTACAAGGATTACTCAACAGATATTCAAATAGATCAACTTTACAATACTTCAAAATTAGTCTCACGATTGAGTGGTGTTTATCTGCAACCTAACAAGGCAATTGTTGGTGAAAATGCTTTTGCTCATGAATCTGGAATTCATGCAGACGGTGTTATAAAGAACACATCAACTTACGAACCAATAACACCAGAAATTCTTGGTAGAAAAAGAAAATTTGTTATAGGAAAACATATTGGAACAAAAGGCTTGAAACAAAGATTAAATGAATTAAATATCACATACGATGAAAATCAGTTCGAAGAGATTTTTAATAAAATTAAGTATCTTGGAGA
This sequence comes from Candidatus Methanovirga basalitermitum, assembly GCA_031284445.1. GTDB lineage: Archaea > Methanobacteriota > Methanobacteria > Methanobacteriales > Methanobacteriaceae > Methanovirga > Methanovirga basalitermitum. The sequence continues at coordinate 1,840 of JAISZW010000057.1, forward strand.
TTTAGGTAAATTAGTAAGTGATGTTGATATTCAAACAATAGCTGATGAGGTTCTTGAAATCGAAGAAGAGAAAAAAATAGCTCTTAAGGAGCTTTCAATTGTTTCAGGTAATAAAGTCATTCCAACAGCTTCTGTTAAACTTGAAATTGATAATAATGATATTTTAATAGCTGATGTTGGTGTTGGGCCAGTTGATGCAGCTATTGGAGCTGTTAAAAAGGGAATATCTGATTTTGCAGACATTGAACTTGTTGAGTACCATGTAGATGCCATAACTGGAGGAACAGATGCATTTATTGATGTAGTTGTTAAACTTAAGTTAGATGAACAAATCATTTCTGCACGAGGTACACAACCAGATATTATTAATGCAAGTGTAGAAGCATATTTAAATGGTGCAAATAGACTTTTAGAACATAAGGAAAATGGTTAAATGGACATAGAATTTAATATTTTAGATGATGTAGTAATAGCTGGATTTAAAGGAAACATTCAAGATACTAATAAAACATTGAACACAGTAAATAGTATTCAAAATAGTTGTTGTGATGGTGGAATAATTCAATTGATGGATGCTAATGCTATTGCTGGGGTTAAACATGTTAAACATGGGATAATTCATGGTTTTAATAGCTTTAAGAATGGATCAAATATTGCTAACGATGTTGGAATAGAGATATTTCTTAGAATAACAGCCACAAGACAAATTTCAAAAGCATTAGATATTATTGGTCTTAAAAAAGGAGAAATGAATATATGTTCTGTTTTGATTAATTGTCCAGACTATTTTTTAGACAAACTTTCAAATATATTCAAGCGAGATGATAGTGTTTTAAAAGAAGATAAAGAAATTTTGAAAAATATTTACAATATTTCTGAAAATGAACTATCTATTTATCCAATTACAGACATTTTAATAGATAGAACAACAGAACTAATTCTTGAAATATAAAATTTTAGGCTCATGATCATTTGATGCAGGATTATGTTATAGAGGATTTCTGTTAACTTAATCTTTTTTATTAGTCCTTAGTAGTTATGTATTATTTATCCTTTTTTTGAGGTTTGTCTTTTTGGTTTTCCTTGTTTTTTTATGTATTTAGCTTGTTTTAGTGAAAGTTTACATAGCTCTCGCTAAATGAAGCAATATAAAGAAAAACTCCACAATTTTTTACAGACTCCATTAACCGAAAGACTTAATACATCATCATTCAATAGTATTCTATGTGGTCTTTTTTTAGTTTCATAAATAATAGTATACACCACAAAAATTAATACTTTACTTTACGAACTACTGAAAATAGATTTATTCCTATAATTATTAATTACAATTTTTTTAATTAAAAATTTAATATAGTGATAATGGTAATGTTTATCAATTATTAATCTTAATTATAATTATAAAAATTCTTTAAATCAAATTTAAATAAATTATATTGGATATAATATTTTATAAAATGACAAA
>JAISZW010000058.1 GCA_031284445.1 Candidatus Methanovirga basalitermitum
AACTGTATTTTTCAAGTATGAGTTTTGTGTGGATGATACTTTTAGTAAAGTAAAGGTTTATGATCATTTTCGATTTTTTTCAAAAATCGAAAAAAACTCCACACTTTTTTACACCCTCGATTATATTATAAAAATATAATGAATGTTTACAATTTTTCTGGGTGTCTCAAAAATTCAGCTGATATTAAGATTGTCTTAAAAAATAAGATTAATTATTTATGAATACTTTTATTAAAATTTAAAGTCTTTTCATTGAACTCCTTTCAAAAATAGAGTAGTATTAAATGATATGTAGATCATGAGGTTGTTTTTGTCTATATTTGAAACAAACAATCATGTCTATTGGATTCTTAGCCATTTTAACAGCTTGGATCTGCATCAACCCATTTTATTCCATTTTAACAAGACAATTGGATTAAAATATGATTCATATCCAGTAGAATAAGTATTGATCATCATGATTAAAGTTTTAACTCCAAAATGGAATTTTGATTTGACCTTGGCAATGGATTTCTTTGCTAATTTTCTTTAAATATTTTTTCAAGTTTATCAGGATCCATTTTTTCTTCTTTTTCAAGAGAAACTTCTTTAGGATTTCTTAAAGCATCTGAAACATCTTCTAACAACTTATATTCACTTTCCATTTGATGAAAACCTTCTCTTGGACCTTTTCTATGCCCTCTACATCTTCTTGGGTCTCCGATTGGAAATCCTCTATCTCTTGAGAATAAGTTATAAGGATCTATTTTTCTAACTTCTTTAATAACTTTTAAAACATCTTCTTCTTTTCCACTTACCATAGCACCATAGCATGTTAATTTAGTCGTTACAGGTAAACCTAAAAGATGAATATGATTGACTATCTCACTTTCACTAACCTCTGCCTTAGGACCTAAAATAATCATTCGAGTAATATTATCTGGATCCATATCCTGTAAATTTAATTCAGTTGTTGCACAAACATTTGGACGCACATTATTCATCATTTTCACTTCCTAAACATTTTTATATTTAATGTACTTAAATAAATAATAACACTTTAAATAGCTATTAAATTGTTGACATACAACCTCTATTAGGAAAAATAGAAAATTTTTCTTGAGGTTTGTGATTCTTGCAAACTAACGATTAGTCTATTATCAAGATTGGTACTAAGATTAAATATATATTTTTGATATAATAATGTTTTTATTTTGACATGATGTGTTTTTTATGATTTTTTTCCTATTCTAAGATTAGAGATGTCATCGTTAGGATAAATTTTATCTTTTGCCTTATAATTACTTACTTTCTAATTAAATAGGATCCAAATTTTTACTGATAACATTTTATTAGTATGAATGGTGTATATTATTTGCATAAACGAAATAACAACACCAAATTTGAATATTTTAGATGATGCATTTAAGTCTTGACTACTTTTGGGGGTGTAAATTTTTTTGGAGTTTTTCTAAAATTTTCAAAGTAGATGTTGCACAATTCAATTATTCAAATTTTAATTAAAAAAGATATTTTCTCAATATAATAATTAAAAACAAGTTATAAATAAAAATAAACTATTATAACAAATTAAATTAAAAATAAATAAATTATTACCATTATTAGATGGAATAAAGATTTTAAATCAACAAAATAAATTCTTCTAAATTGAAAATAAATTTTCAATAAGACAATTTTTTAAAATGGATTAAAAGAGTTTATTATAATAGTTGTTCAATTTCTTTATTATTCATTTTCATTGCCTTTTTGATTTCTTTAACTACCATAGTATGATTTATCATGATAAACATGCCTGTTAGTAGTGTTTATGTTAAGAGAATAGTTTTTGAGATTAAGTAAAGGTCTTAATTTAAAAGATTACTTCGATTTTTTGGAAATCATTCTTTAATCCTATATTTTTTAATTTAAAACAATAATATCCCCCATGATAATATTTTTTCATAAAATTTATACTTATATTCATAATATTTATATACTAAATAGTAAAAAAGTATTACTAATGATACACCAAGATATTTTTCATTGATTTTATCTTACTTAATGATAGGGAGTGCTAATATTAGAACTGAAGACATGAAAATTTTAAGTGAATCCAAGCTTATTGGAAATGATGATAAGGATATAAAATTATTAAATAAATTTGATTTAAATAAAAATGGGAATATAAAAATATTAGATAAATTTGACTTTGTTAGAGGTGATTTGAAATTTTTAACAAATTCACAAATTCGATTAGAAATAATAAATTCAATAGCTAATTCTGTTAAACCAATTAGAGATATTCATAAAGAAACAGATTTACCTTATAGTGCAATTTCTTTGAATATTAAATATCTCGAAGAAAAAGGTTTTATACAATCTAATCACAAAGGTTATATTCTTAATAATCTAACAAAGATTTTTTTTAAGGAAATAGTTGAATTTAATAGGTCTATAAATGTGATAAATAAGTTTTTTGATTTTTTCAACGACCATAAATTTGAGGAAATAGATGAAGAGTTTTTAAAGGACATAGTATCTTTGGATAACTCTAAAATAATAGAATCTTCGTTAATAGATATATATAAAGTTCATAATACTATAATTGATTCTATTTCAAATTCTAAAGATATTTACTGCATATTTAACTTTATTCATCCAGATTATCCTATCATTTTTCAGGATTTAATAGCTAATTCTGCAGATATTCGTTTATTACTGTCTGAGAGTATTTATTCTGATTTTAAAGATTTGATGAAAATTGAAATTGTTAATAAAGGTTTAAAGGATAAAAATTTCAATTTAAAAAGATTTAAAGACGATAAAAACATATTTTTGATTGGTTCTAAGGAATTTATTTATTTAGGACTTTTTAAGGAAGATGATAGTTTTGATCAAAATAGAGTTTTATTTTCTACAAATGATGATGCTATTAAGTGGGGAACTGAATTATTTAACAAATTATATGGATCTTGAGGAGGGGATAATATGGCTCAAATAATGAATAATACTCAAAAGTGTGATGACTTAGATTTAGGAAATTTAAAAGAAGAAACTTTTGATTTTTCTAATTTTCAAGAACTTAGAAATATAATTTCTTCAGAGTCACGATCAAAAATATTGTTGTCTTTGTATCTTCATAGATACGATTTAAACAATGTTGAATCTTTAAAAAATGAAGTTAAAAAACCTTCACCATATATTTTAAATTCTGTAAAACAGCTTGAAATATTGGGTTTAATTAAAAGAGCAAATAAAATATTTTATTTAACTTCAAAAGGGACTATAATTACTATAATATTCTTGAAATTGATTGAAAATATATACATCTTTAAAAAAAATGACTTTTGGACTGTTCATAACCTTAAACAAATACCTCATGAGTTCTTAAATCATATATACTTTTTAAAAGATGGAAAATACGTTTGTTCAATAGCTAATGATTTAACAATACCAATTAGAGAATACTTAAAATTAATTAAATCTTCTAAGGATTTAAATATAGTAATTCCAATATTTTCAAAAACTCATTTGGATGAGATATTTAAGTCCACCATTGAAAGTAAGGGTAATTTGAAAATGGTGGCAAGCAAAGAGATATTTAACCTTATATTTAATAGTTATCAAGAAAAAATCGATTTTTTGATTAAAAAAAATAAGATCGAGCTTTGGATGGTTAATAATTTTGATTTAGAGATTTTCTTAACTAATTCATCTGATTTTTCTTTGTTAAGTCTATTTTTTAGAGATGGCCACTATGATAATGCAAACTTACTTTTAGATAAGTCAACAAAAGGAATTGAATGGGGATTAAAATTATTTAATTATTATAAAGATAAAGGAACCATAATTCAATTGGATAAAGTATTATAAATTTTAAACTATTTATATGGTCTTTTATAAATAATGAGTAGTTATTCACTTTTGGTTGAAAATGATTGGACTTGTACTTTATTTATTTGGATTTGGATTCTTATTACTTGTGAGTATATTACTTAGTAAACTTTCCTCATTTATAGGAATACCTGTATTACTTGTATTTCTCATTTTAGGAATGTTATTAGGTTCTGATGGTATAATACATATATATTTTGATAATTATCTTTTAGTCCAATATGTTAGTATTGTTGCTTTAATATTTATTCTTTTTTCTGGTGGTTTAGATACAAATATTAAAAAAATAAGACCTGTAGCTATTAGTGGAATTTCTTTAGCAACTATTGGGGTCTTAATTACAGCTATTGCTACTGCTATTTTTATACATTTGGTATTAGGTATTGATTTAATTGTTTCATTAATTATAGGATCGATTATCTCTTCTACTGATGTTGCTGCTGTTATCTCTATTTTTAAAACTTCTAATATTAAGTTAAAAAATAATTTAGATTATTTACTAGAGTTTGAAAGTGCTGTTAATGATCCAATGGCTAATACTTTAACTATTTCTTTTCTTTATTTGTTACTTCATCCTACAACTTCTATTTTTGGAGTAGTTTTGACTTTACTTAAATCTCTTGCTTTTGGAAGTATTATGGGTTATTTATCTGGTAAAGTTTCAATAAAATTTATAAATAAAATAGATTTAGAGTCAAAAGGTTTGTATCCTGTACTTTTAATAGCTATTGCTCTTTTAAGTTTTGCATGTTCTGATTTGATTGGTGGAAATGGATTCTTATCAGTTTATGTTTCTTCTCTTCTAATTGGAAATAGTGAACTTGTGAGTAAAAAAGCACAATTGAATTTTTTCGATGGATTAGCTTGGTTGATGCAGATAATCATGTTTACAGTCTTAGGTTTATTGGTTTTCCCAAGTCAGCTATTAGGAAATCTTATTATTAGTTTAATTATCGCTTTTGGTTTAATTGTTATTGCAAGACCAATAGCTATTTTTGTTTCTCTTTTTAAATCAAAGTTTAATCTAAGAGAAAAGATTTTTGTTTCTTGGACTGGAATTAAAGGAGCAGTTCCTATTGTTTTTGCAACTTATCCCTTGGTTGAAGGTATTCCTCAAGCTTTGACGATATTTAATATTGTCTTTTTTATAACTTTAATATCAGTTATTTTACAGGGTTCAACAATCAAGCTTTTATCTAAAAAACTTAACTTAGTTGATGAATAATAAGATTACTAAATCGAAACAAACCTTATTTAATTTGTTTTGGCTTTTTATTGTCTTGGCATGATATATTATAAAAGAAACTGGGACAATTCTAATCAAAACAAACTATCGTTTTCCATGTCAATCTAAATTAGATAGTACATCTTGGATAAATTTTATGATCATTTAAAGATAATAATAATAATGATTATATACCCACTTTCAAAATATAGTTGCTTTGATAAAGTTCTTAAAAAATGAATTTTTTCAAATAAAGTAAAAAAATTAAAATAATTACACATATTCATTCATTTAAAATAATAATAATTATTAATTCATATAATTTAAAAAATATTGATTTTATAATATTAAATTTAAAATGAAGAAAACTTCGTTTTATTCGCAAAGTGAATTTAGGAAAATCTTTGATTTTCCGTTTCTAACTTAAAACAAGTTTTAAGCAAATAAAGGAGGGTGTAAAAAAGTGTGAAGTTTTTTCTAAAAAATTTGTTTAAATTTGATGATCATTTTTTATATTATCAAAATTAAAGGTCATATCAAATTAAAAGTTTATAATAATCACCATCAACTTTTTTAATCATCTTAATTATATTATTATTTTCTAAAGATAATAAAACATGATACATACTAAAATTGCTTAATTTTAATTCACCATATAATAAGTTTCCCTCTAATAAATATCTTGGTACTGTTTTATCCTCTTTAATCAAGTTTTCAATGATATTTAAAGACTTCCTCTCTTTTTCATTTAATTCTAATTCTTCAAATTCCTCTTCTGTTTTATTATCTTCAATAGCTATTCCACTACCAACATTATCTTCAACAACTATTTCTTCATCTAATTTATTCAATTCTATACTATCATTTTTATGAAGAATTAATCCCTTATCATTTAAAACATTTAAAATATCTTTTAAATATTCATCATATATCTCAAGTTCCATTTTTAAGATATTTATTGGTATTTTATTTTCATACTCTAAACTTAAAGTTTTAATATGTCTATATACAATGTCTTCTCTCTTAGAAGTAGTAACCATAGATTTCAACCCTTTAAACAAGATAACTATTGAATAGCTATTTTTTTTGGAACCAATAAATTAGTATCAGCCAACCTACAAATATCTGTTCTTGTAATTACTCCAACGGACTCTTCACCTTTAACAACCAAAAGACCACTAACAGCTGCCCTTAACATTAAGTTAGCACAATCTTTGATACTATCATCTTCATATATTGTAAATAAATTCTTAGACATTACAGATTCAACAGTACTTTCACCATTGTGTGAACTTTTTAAAAGATTTATCAATTCATTATGAGAAATTACACCCACTAAATTATCATTATCATCAACAACAAACAATCTCTTTATATATGCTTCATACATCTTCTCAAATGTCCTATTAGGATTTTCATCCTTTTTAACTGAAATTATACCCTTGTTCATTACATCTTTAACCTTCATCAAACCATTCCAATTAATTGTTTTTTTTTCACTAATTTTAATTTAATTTAAGTAGTAAGAATATATTATATATAATACAGTAGTTCATAAAGTGTTTTTATATTTTTGTTTTTTAGTAGTTTTTAGTTTTATATTTTTGCTTTTTTTCTATCAATTAGCTTTTTTCCAATGTTCTATAGGGTTTTGTTTTATAGTTATTCAGTACTTGTTTTCATGATTTTCATGGGTTTTTTCATGATTTTTTCCGTGGAGATGTTAGTTTTATAGATTGTTATTTTTTGTTGCTGAATCCTAATTTTTCTTCGGTTGCTCGGTTGATTTGCTTTAGCATGGTTTTGAATGTCCAAGTTATTTTCGCCGACCACCTTGTTCTGGTATGCTGGTCCATTGGATGTAAATCCGGATGTTGATCAGTAGAAGATCTAATCCTATGTATAAAAGTCTTGATTCTGGTTTTTTTTGTGCTGGTATATGTTCATACCTTTGGTTCATTAGTCTGTAGATGAATTCTATTGCAGACGTTTTCTATACTATTTAAATGTGTTTTTCAGTAGCATTTACATCTCGTATACCGCATATGCGAAATATTTTATTCCTTTTTCTTTATATTTTCATTTAAAGTATTTAACTACTACATTAACTTGTGAATTGGCTTTTTTTTCTTCTGAATTCATAGTATACTCTGTAGAATAACTTTTTTCCAGTTAATAGGTTTCGTATTCTTCCACGGGGTCTTTTTTTCACACAAGGTATAATAAAAGGTGTTATCCTGTTTTGAAGATAATTTATCACATCTATAGTGTAAAATTCTCTATCAAGGAAAAGTATTTTAATTTTAAACCCAATGGCTTCGATTTCTCTTATTAGGAAATCTACTGTATCTTTTAAAGTTTCTCCTTCGAATATATTTCAGCTAAAGTGTGTCGTTTATTTTCTTAATATTAGGTATATGGACATAAGCATAAAATCGAATAGTTCCTTTTTTAGGTTGGGTTTTAATTCTATCACCATAGTTTTCTTTCACTATAATAATGGAATATTGATATAATCAATAGCCATATCAATTTCCTATTTATGGT
>JAISZW010000089.1 GCA_031284445.1 Candidatus Methanovirga basalitermitum
ATACTTGTGAAAATAGGCATTCATTACTTAAACCATTTTTAAAAATTTTTAGAGGAGTGTCTAAGAAATATTTAAACGGTTATGTTATGATTTATCAGCATTTTATTAATTACAAAGAAGATGCACCATGATAAAATACTCCAAACCATAATGAAAGAACGAACTATATCAGGTGCATGAGCGAAAAGGGAATAGCATGAATAAAGAAAAAGGTCTTGTAATATTAACATCTTTTGTAGCTATTGGAATTATTGCACTATCAGCAGTAGTTTCACTATTACAATCTATGCAGATTTTACCTATTTTAATCTTAGGAATTATTTTCTTAGTATTAATTTTACTACAAGTTTATCCTAAATTTAATCATGTTTCTGAAAACTTAGAAAAAATTGTGTTTTTTATGACTCTTATTTGGATAATGGTATCGTTAATATATTTATATAAACCTATCTAAAATGATTAAAATTAGGAATTAATTAAATTATAATGTTTAGTTTGAGCTAACTATCTAAAATGATTAAAATTAATTTAAAATATAAAAGGTATATAAGTTGATTAAATGAGCGAAATCATATATCTAATGTACATATTAATTTTTATTGTTGGATCTATTTCTGGTCTTTTATTTAGCTATAGACAACATGGAGAACCATTTGTTTGCAGTAAAATAAATATTCCAATGTTAATAATAACTATTTTAGGATGGGTAATACTAATAAACACTTTTTTAAATCCTTCTCTTCTTATGGGCACTTCAATTGGATTATTTTTAATATCTTTCGTATTCGCAATGAGACCAGGATATGGTAGATATGAAACTATTATTGGAGTAATAGTATCAATAACTATCTATACAATGAAACATTTTTTTATTATAACATGGTGATTAATAGTGAATGAAGATTTAAAAATAATGAAAAATCGGATTATATAACAAGGGTGATTAATAGTGAATGAAGATTTAAAAATAATGAAAAATCGGATTATTCGTAGTTTTCGATGGGAAGAAGATGTTATCATTCCTTTATCTGATGAATTAAATATACCAGTTGATGAATTTGAAGAGATATTAATGAATAAATTAGATATGTCAAGTTTAGAGGCATTACATTCTACCTACGAGTCAGCAAAACCTAATTGCTTAATGGAGAAACTGAATTGTGACTTAAAGTTATGTTGGTTGGTGGATGTTCTTGGAATAATTAACAATGCTGATTATCTTAACCTTAAAGCTAAATTAATGACCAAAATAGCTGAAGTAGAGAAATATGATGAAATTTTAGAATTTGGTAAAAAGGAAGTTTACAAACTCTTAAAAAAATGATAATATTTAATTAACAAAAAACATATATAAAATAAGCAATGGGAGAAAGATAATGTTTCAATCTCTAAAAAATATAGTAAGAAAAAGTTCAATTCATGTTTGTATTGTAAATTGTGGAGGATGTAATGGATGTGATGTTGAGTTAGTTGCATTATTTTCTCCACGATATGATATAGAACAGTATGGGATATATATACATAACAATCCTCGTGAAGCAGATGTCCTTTTAATTACAGGTGCGGTCACAGAACAATGGATACATAACATAAAAAGAGTATATTCCAAAGTTCCAGAGCCTAAAATAGTGGTTTGTGTTGGAAACTGTCCAATATCTGGAGATGTCTTTAATCAAGAAGGAGGAACGGTTCATGCCCCTGTATCTAATTTTATACCTGTTGCAGCAGAAATATCTGGCTGTCCTCCACGACCAAGTGAAATATTAAATGCTATTTTATCTACTGGTCCTGGTGCGATTTCAAATCGGGGGAGGGAGAGAAAATGATATTACCTATCGGTCCAATTCATCCAAGTTTAAAAGAACCATTAAGATTAAAGCTTAAAACTAAAGGTGAAAAGGTTCTTGAAGCTGAAATAGACTATGGTTATGTTCACAGAGGAATAGAAAAAATCATGGAAGGTAAACCATGGCAAAAATGTATTTATTTAGCTGAAAGAGTGTGTGGAATTTGTTCTTATGAACACACACAAACATTTGCTGAGACACTTGAAAAAATATCTGATGTTAGAGCTCCATTGAGAGCCCAATTTCTAAGGGTTATTACAAATGAATTAGATAGGATTCAAAGCCATTATTTGGCTAATTCAACATTTTTTAAGGCAATAGAACATGAAACACTATTTATGTATATGTTATCTCAAAGAGAACATATAATGGATGCCATTGAACTTCTAACAGGAAACAGAGTTAATATGGGTTGGAATGTAATTGGTGGAGTTAGAATGGATGTTAAAGAAATTCATCTTAAACAAATCCTTGAAAAACTCGAAGCAGTTGAAAAAAATCATGATAGATATGTTGGAATATTTGAAAACGGTCCTATTGTAGGATTAAGATCAAAAAAAGTTGGTAGAATGACCAAAGAAGAAGCTTTAAAAGGAAGGGCTGTTGGACCTATAGGACGGGCATCTGGTTTAAAACATGATTTAAGAGAAAAACATCATACATACTGTGAAAATTTAGAATTCAAACCTATTTGGAGAAAAAAAGGAGATAATTTTGCAAGAACAATGAATAGGTTCAATGAAATACCACAATCAATTGATTTAATTAGACAAGCTATTGAAAATTTGCCAGAAGGTAATATTAGATCTGATGTTGAGATTAAGTCAGGATATGGTGAATGGAGAAATGAAGCACCAAGAGGTGAAGTTTTGTACATGGTTGAAACCAATGGGAATTTAATAAAACAAATTTCAATTAGAACACCAAGTATTATGAACATTGATTCCTGTGCAAAGTACATGTTAAAAGATGTTGCAACAGTCACAGATGCCGTTGCAACTTATGCAACAGCAGATCCATGTATCGCCTGTGCTGAAAGAGTAGCTATTTTAGATATGGATAAAGGATATGATACATATAAACTTTTATAGAATTAATTATATTCAATTATATTCATGGCTGAAAATCAGAACTTCATTTAAGATAAATTACAACGATCAATCATTTAATGGTGAACAATGTCTTCTGTAATTTGGTATCTATATGAATTTGGACGGAAAGTATGGGTTAAAGGGTTTTTCAATGGAAAAACTAGTAAAGAAATAATGGAAAAACCAGATAGATTTAGAGACTTTCCAAAAGTTCTTAAAAAAAATTGTATAGGTTGTGGAGCTTGTACATCATCATGCCCATCACCTAATGCAATCAAATTAATTAGAGATATGGATGATAAAGATCATCATGGAATTACTTATCCTGTAATTAATAAAGGAGCATGTATTAGATGTGGATTTTGTGCTGAAATATGTCCATCTGAACCAAAAACATTAGAATGTGGAGAAAACCATTTTATAACAGAAAAATTTAATATAGTACCTTCTAAAAGAAAATTTATAGTTGATGATTTTCTATGTATTGTCTGTGGAAAGTGTAGAGATGCATGTAATGTTAATGCTATTGAAGAGATTAATAACCGTTTTCGCGTAAATGAAAAAAAATGTGTTGCATGTGGAGATTGTCTTAAATCATGTCCAGTTAAAGGTGCTATGAAAGGAATTTTCATAAATAATCTTGAAGAACAAAAAACTATTATAAAATTAATTGTTGATAGATTAGAATCTTTCATTGAAAACAAAAAAGAAGAATTAGATAAATTGGATAATCTAAGTTTAGTTAAAATTCAATATCCATTATCAGAACTTTGGGATGAGATAATAGCTATTTTACCAGATGAAGAAGTTGCCTATGAAGTGACTGAAAATGCAATTAATAGGCTTAAGATAAGAGTCATGACATGGAATGAAGATAACTGTAAATTATGTAAGTTATGTGTGGATGAGTGCCCAACAGGTGCTATTACTTATAATGAAGAGGATAATAGAGTAAAACATGACAAAAATAAATGTTTAAGATGTAGCTATTGTTATCAAACTTGTCCATTTGGTGTTGTTAAATATTTCGTTGTTAAATTCTTAGTTGAAAATAATGAAGAAAATAATAATGATAAAGATATAAATGAAATAGTTAAAAATAAAGTCATAGGAATAACAATTAAAACCTCACCATTATCAGCATATTTAAGTGATTAATATGGGAATTTTAACTAAATGCTATAAACTAATACGAGATGTTGTAGTAGACTATGAAATCGATCCTAAAAAATGCATACAATGTAGAGATAAGCCATGTATTAAATCATGTCCTGTTGAAGCTATTTATTTAATCGAAGAGGTTGCTAATCTTAATGAGCGGTGTATTGGTTGTAGTTTATGTAGAGAAGCATGTCCTTATAATGCAATAAATGTGAACACACAACTTTCTCCACCTATTAAAGAAAATATTCCTAATATCAATCGAAAATTATGTAGAGCTTGTGGTGCTTGTGTAGTTGCATGTAAAACAGGGTCTATAGATTTAGTTTCTGCTGGTGATGAGATTCATAGTGAAATCAACTCAAATACATGTGTAAGATGTGGGTATTGTTTTAGAACATGTCCTACTGATGCTATAAAATATGGAGAATTAATGCCACAAGCGGTTACTGAATGGAATGGATTATTTGTTAATCAAGATACATGTATTGGGTGTATGACATGTACAAGAGTATGTCCTTCAAAAGGTTCTATTAAGATTGGAAATGTGAACAAGCTCCCATATATTGATCCATCATATTGTGCAAGATGTGAAGAATGCATGAAAATTTGTCCAACAACGGCTATTAGATATGATAAACGAGAAAATGTTTTTGCTGAATTTAATAAAATCAAATCATTAGAAATTGCATCGGAAATTATTCATAAAGATGTAGAAACCTTATCAAATTACATTTCAAGAATTGATTTAAATTTGCCAAAAAAACTTTTTAAAACAATTTCTAAAGAATATGATGAATATGAATTAAAATTAAATGTCACAGAAGTTATAAAAAATGAGCTTGATTTGTTAATAGGATCGGAATTTTCTATCAATGAGATTAAAAATCTTTCAGAATTCTTTCTAATTGATAGAAAAATTAGTGTAATTGAAAAAAACTGTATAGGGTGTGGAAAATGCATAGATATTTGTCTTGTTAACTCTATATGGCTAAAACAACCTTCTCCAATTTGTATTAAAGATAGTTGTATTTTCTGTGGACAATGTGTTGAAAAATGCAAATTTGATGCTATTAATTTAAAAGAAGAATTTTTCATCAACAAAAACCAAGATATATTCTTTATTAGAGAGAATATAACTGATGCTAGAACTGGGAAGATTGAAATAAATCAGGACTCCTGTCAAAGCTGTGGAGTATGTAGTAAAAAATGCTCACTAAAAGCATTATCTATTGAAGATGATCGTGTTTTAATAGATTATGATAAATGTATTCGTTGTAGAGAATGTGAAGTGATTTGTCCTGTCAATGCCATAAAATTAAACCAATATAATGTTCCTGTCACATTGGAGTGATAAGTCTAAAAAGTAGTGTAAAAACATAGCATGGCATTGAGATCTGAAATTCTGATTTTTAGTCAGGCAGGGTATTAGATTTTGAACAAAAATCGAAGCAATATGTTCCTGTATTTTTCATCATGTTTTAAGTAAATATATGTCTTTTCAAAATCCAAATGTTTGGTGGATATTTTAACATTTTTAAAGCTTTATTAATTCTATTCATTGATATTACAAAATTTTAGTTGTTATTATTAGAGTAAAGTCCTTACAAATCTTTTTAGATTTCCTACAAGATTTAAATGAGTTACATGATATTATATTTAAAATTTCTAACACCCTATAGAGGATTTCTGTTAACTTAATTTTTTCTATTAACTTTTTATTAATTTTCAATGCTGTCAACTTAAGGATTTTCATCGCATAGAATATAATTATTTTAAATATATATTTATATTGATAAATAATTGAAAAAATAAAAGAATACGAAATTTTTTCATATTCACTAAATTATATTCAAATCAAGTTTTTTGACAGAACTTCCAAATTAATAACCTTTGTTTAGTATTTTAAATCTTTAAGTTTGGTAATCTTCGATTTTTCATGGTTAGAAAATCTTTGATTTTCTTAATTTAAAGGTTTAAAAATTGTTTAATACTGTTTCAAGCTAATTCTTGTCTTTTTTTTAGAATCAATATCTTTAAATATTAAGTCCAACAAATTATCATTTAGGGTTTTCTTTATCCGTGAAGAGTGGTATCTTCATTTTATCATCAATATACTATATGAAAATGCTGGTATTTAAGTTTTTCGGTTTATTAAGCCTTTTTATTTTGTAATTGTTTGTTTTAAATTTGTACTTTTAGATTTCAAGATATTTGAAATATATTATGGTATGAAATAAGCGTGGATAATGCTTGTAAATTTATCTAATTTCTAACACACTATGAATGTTGTATCAGTTGACATTAAACTCCTCATTAATCAAAACTTGTTGATTTTTTATTTATTGATCAAATATTATTTATTCAATTATTTACATTGATGAATAATAATAAAATATATTATTTTAATTGTAATAGTTAATGTTTATATAGTCATTATGGAAAAGTTTGTCATTTTTATAAAATATTAATATCTAATATAATTTATTTAAATTTGATTTAAAGAATTTTATAATTATAATTAAGATTAATAATTGATAAACCTT
>JAISZW010000105.1 GCA_031284445.1 Candidatus Methanovirga basalitermitum
ATTTTTAGTTAAATAGCAATCGGATTTTTATCTATATGGATTTAACTTTGTTTAAAAATTCAAAGTAGTTCAAGATTAATTTTTAGATTTAAATAAGTTTTAAGCTGTACTTTTTGAAATTACTATAATATACCCTTCAGATTCATCAGATACATTTTTTCATGTCTTGAATTTTTCATGAAAATGAGACACCTTGTTACAATAACACAGAATTAAAACTTCAATCAAATAAAATCAGTAAATAATTTAATGAGTATTCATGTCAACAAAAGTAAAATCTGCAGGTGATCTTCCTGAAAAACCAGGAATATATATAATAAAGGATAAAAACGATAAGATTATCTACATTGGAAAGTCCAAATCATTAAAAAAAAGAGTTAAATCATACTTTAAAGATAAACATGAAAGCCCAAAAACATACATTTTAATGAAACACTTTCATAGTTTAGAGTATATAATTACAGAATCTGAAAAAGAGGCATTAATTCTTGAAGCAAATCTTATTAAAAAGCATAAACCACGATATAACATAAGATTAAAAGATGATAAAAGGTATCCTTATGTTAAAATTGTAAATGAAAAATATCCTCGATTGAATATAACAAGGAACATAACTAAGAGTGGTACTTATTATGGTCCGTTTACAGATGTAGGATCTGTTAGGAAAACCGTTAAATTTTTAAAATCCTTATTTAAAATTAGAACATGTAAAAATATGGATGGTCCATGTTTAAATAGCCAAATAAATTTATGTCATGCCCCATGTGCTGATGGAATTTCACAAGGAGAATATAAGAAGATAATAGAAAAAATTGACCTTTTTTTTGATGGGAAATACAATCAAATAATAAGGAACCTTGAAAAAGAAATGGAAGAAGTAGCTATTAGGCAGGAATATGAAAAAGCAGCTGTTTTAAGGGATCAGATTAGTTCGATTAAGGAAGTCATGGAAAAACAGTTCGTTGTTTTTGAAAATGATTTGGAACAAGATATAATAGCTTTTTTTAGTGATAAAGATAGAGCAATAGTGGTTGTTTTATCGGTTAGAAATGGTAAAATCATTGGAAAAGATGATTTTTTAATGGCTGGAACTAAAAATCAGGATGGGAAAGATATTTTATCTGCATTTATCCAACAATTCTATGGACCTTTAAGAAGTGTTCCTAAGGATATAATATTGGAAGAAGAGATTTCTGATAAAAATCTTGTCCTTGAATATTTATCTGATTTAAGAGCTAATGAAATGGATGCATTAAGTGGTAATGATACTGATTCAAAAGTTAACATTATAGTTGCTAAAGATGGGGTTGAATTAAGATTACTTAGAATGGCTACCAAAAATGTGGATATTATTAGAAAACAGAAACGGGAAATGAAAAATTCGATGATAGAACTTAAGAAATACTTAAAGTTAGAGAAATTACCTCGACTAATTGAAGGATATGATGTTTCAAATATTTCTGGAATGTTTGCTGTTGGTTCTAAAGTATCATTTTTAGATTCAAGGCAGAATAAGAAAGGATATAAAAGGTTTAAACTAAAAACTCCTGGACCTGATGATTATGGGATGATGAGAGAATTGTTACAAAGAAGATTTAAACCACTTGCAGCTAATGTTAATGATACTAAAATCAGCATGAAAGATTCAGAGGAGGATTTAAAAGAACCTGACTTAATATTAATCGATGGTGGAAAAGGACAGCTAAAAATAGGAGTAGAAGTTTTAAAGGAATATGGTTTGGATAATATTCCAATAATTGGGCTTGCAAAGGAGTTTGAAGAAATTTTTATACCTCAAAGTAGTTTTCCTATAATCATTCCAAAGAATAATCAAGGTCTACATTTACTTCAAAGAGTTCGTGATGAAGCACATAGGTTTGCGGTTTCTTATCATAGGCAATTAAGATCAAAAAATCTTAAACATTCTGTTCTTGCCGATATTAAAGGCATTGGAAAAAGAAGAAAGATGAATCTTTTAAGAGAATTTGGTGATATTGAAAGTATTAAAAAAGCTTCTGCTGAAAGTTTATCAAAGGTTAATGGAATGAGTAAAAAATCAGCTGAAAATGTTCATAATTTCTTCCATGATAGAGACTTTAAAAACTAACAATGCAAACGAATTTATATACTTTAGATAATAATATGGATGGAGAATATTCAGTTTTTAAATTTTAATTAAAATAGGTTATTTTATTTATTTTAAAAAATTTTTATTCATTTTAAAGTGATGATCTTGTACAATTCAAATATTAAATTTTGATTAAAACAGATGTTTACTTTATATAACAATTAAAAACTACTTATAAACAAAAATAAACTATTATAATGATTTAAATTAAAAATAAATGAATTTGCATTGTCATCAGAATGAATAAGTAGTTTAAATCAACAAAATAAATTCTTCTAAATTGAAAATAAATTTTCAATAAGAAAAATTTTTAAATTGATTAAATCATCTTATTTTTATTTAAATTATTTTATTAATTTTATAAATGAATATAATTTTTTAATTTTTAAATTAAATAATTTATAATCTTTCATTCATTGTAATATTAGATTTAAAATGAGAATTAATTTTTTATTAAAATAATTATCAGTAGTTCGTAAAGTGTTTTTATATTTTTGTTTTTTAGTAGTTTTTAGTTTTATATTTTTGGTTTTTTTCTATTAATTAGTTTTTCTTTCATGTTAGGGGGGGTTCTGTTTTGTTTTTATAGTTGAGGACTTTTTTTAACTTAATTTTTTTATTACTTTTTTATTAATCTTTAGTAGTTATGGGTTATTTGCCTTTGTTTTGAGGTTTATACTTAATATGTTTTGATTAGTTTTTCATGTACCATATACTTGTCTTTTGACTGTTTGCATAGCTCTTGCTACCTATGAACTGTTATTTTTGATAGTTTTTAGTTGTTTTAGGTTTATAACAAATTCCTGATATTATATTTTTGACATGAACTCTTGCTGTAGTTGTAACAAGCACATGACCACTTTTTAAGACTCTTTTTATCACAGTAAAGGGTCTCTCACCTGATGATCGTTTGGAACTTATTCTTTTGTTTCGTCTCTTTTCTTTTATTATTAATGGCTTGTATTCATGGATGCTCGATCCATCGTGGCATTATAAGCTTTACAAGGATACTCCATACTATCCTCATGTCACGATAAGCCACTATATTCTTTAGATAGATCTATTTTGGAGTCGTGAACATTGGCAGGTGTTTTGCATGATTTCTCTTATTAATATGGTGGGTCTGTAGTCTATTTTTGTATGCATTTTTATAATCCGAAATAATGATTATGTATTCCTTTTTTAACCCATTCTCCATCTTTTACTTCATCCGTGTTTTCCCGTCACCATCCTCGTGGTGTGTCTAATTTTCGATGTACATAGGTCTGAATGTTATAAAAATGTTGCATACATTTGTTATAACTCTTATTATAGTGATAATGGTAATGTTTATCCATTATTAATCTTAATTTAAAATTCTTTAAATCAAATTTAAACAAATTATATTAGATATTAATATTTTATAAAATGACAAACTTTTCCAAA
>JAISZW010000112.1 GCA_031284445.1 Candidatus Methanovirga basalitermitum
ACTTACCCCAGCATGCAATGTCAATCAAAAAAAACGAAAGATGGGTCTACTTAATCTCCATTATGAACATAGACTGATTTTATCATGCACACTTAAGATATGACTCAAAAATCTGAAGAAGTTGTAAAGCAGACTTGCAACAGAATCCAGATAATAATCTCCCTTTATTTGCTAACGATTTAGAATGTATTATAAAAAGTCATTATTCGATAGATACAGTTATACTGTTGAATTCCCTAAAACAGGTGAAAGAGGAAGACCTAAAACACATCAAAATCGCCCATGAAAGAATTAAAGTATGTACAAGTAATAAAAGAGAGGATAGGTCGAAAATTGGCTAATGGCTAAAAAGATAGTATATGGAAATAGAAGACGAATGGTTACAATATCATCTAAATTTTACAAATGGTGATGCATAATCTCACTTACCACATCCCTCTTAAAAAACTTAATTTTAATCGTAAAAGGTAAAGTCTGGAGAAAATATGATGAAGTAACACCAATGATGTCTGCAAGAAACTGAGCATGTATGGTCTTTAAAAGAACTATTAACATTCCCATTCCACGTACACAAAAACATCAGTAGTTAAAAGGGTCACTACCTAACACCAATAGATTCATTAATTAATGAAGAAACTTTAAAAAAAGAGCATTTAGATGATAGTGTGGACGGAAAATAAGGTTTATTCATTCTACTACTGGGTTATCTTCTGATAAAATTAGTATAATAGTTGAAAGCATACTGAATATTTAGAAAAACTCCATAAAAATTTACATAATCTATTGCTATTTATAAGTTAAATAAGAGGTAGATGTTTAATTGTTGTTTTTGAACGATTTAAACTAGATGATTTTTTATCACCAATCCAATGTAGTCTACATTCACAATTAATACCTTCAATTAAACTTTGTTTAATATTTGATTCGATTATAGCATTTTTTAAGATTTTATTACATTTTTTACAATTGTATGGTCCTCGTCTTGATCCAAATCCTGATGTGTCCATAAATGAAGGAATTGATACATTTTTTCTTGTTTCATTTATTATTTCAATTGCACTCCATATCCACGGAGGATGATAACTACCTTTTTTCCATAGCTGTTCTAATAAAGTTCCTTTATGTATTGTAATTGGTGTAAAAGACACTCTATCCACTCCAACTCTCTCACAGTACTTAGCAGTTTCAATAGCTTCTTCAATAGCTTCATTTTCATTTGTTAATATTGGTTTAACTAATATATATGCTTTAGACTTTATATTATAACTATTTTTTAATGATCTTATTGTTTCAACACTTTTCTCAAAGTCTTCTTTACTAAAGCC
The DNA here is from genome assembly GCA_031284445.1 of Candidatus Methanovirga basalitermitum. Classification (GTDB taxonomy): domain Archaea; phylum Methanobacteriota; class Methanobacteria; order Methanobacteriales; family Methanobacteriaceae; genus Methanovirga; species Methanovirga basalitermitum. Next base: position 1,326 of record JAISZW010000112.1, read on the forward strand.
TTTATTGATCTTCTCCTCTCTTGTAAAATCATTTGATGTCTCTAATCCAATACTTAACTCAAATAATTTATCCCCTAAACATGAAAAAACATCTTTTAAAACATTTTTTGTGATATATTCTGGTCGTGATTCAACTACAATTTCCTTAACATGCTTTTTTTTGGATAGATATTTTAGGATTTTATATCTTGTGATGATTGGAACCTCTATTGGGTTTAGAAAACTACCTGAAACAAAAATTTTCACACAAGTGTTTTCAGTCAGTTCATACTTCTCAAATTCACCTACAAATAATTCAAAGATTTCAACAGTATCTAAAGGTTTAAAATGTGAGTCAGATATATAACTGCACATAGTACAACCTCCACTATCTCCTAATGCCCATGAACATCCAATAGTAGGTATTATTATAAATATGGTTTTTCCAGTACCTGCATAGAGAAGATCATCTTGATACCAACTCGTAGTTAATTGTTTAGGGCTTTTTTTTTTCATTTTCTCAAAAGTTTTTGTTCTTATTTCTTTATTTAATTTTTGAATTTCCATTTAAACAACCTAAAAGATATTTGTTCTTATTTCTTTATTTAATTTTTGAATTTCCATTTAAACAACATAATATTCAATCTAAATTATCAGTCAAATAAAAAAATATTTATAAAAAAGATATAAGTTTTCCCATTGATGGGTAATGAAAATGATGGTAGAAAATAGAAACCCCCATATTTCTTACATCTTCATATTTTTAAATAAATTTAAATACTATAAAGGAATATATTAAACAATTAAATAAAATTTTTAAATAGATATTACATCGCTTTAATAAATTAGGGTCATAGATTTTTAGGGTCATAGATTTTTGGAAAAATTGAAGGTGTTTAGTATTCTATTTTAGATGTTTAGAGTTCATTATATTCATTTCATACGAAAGTACGAGTTTCATGGTCTTTTCAACTGAAAATTCTAAAATTTAATACTCCAATCTTAATAGTAAAGAAAATCCATATACTCCAAAATAAGGTAAATATAGACTTAATGAAAAATTCTTTAGATTAATGTTCAATGATTTTACTAAATATACAGTAAATTTTAAGTGAATTTATTTGTACTTTTAGAAACCCATTACATTTCTACCTTAAAACATGTTAAATAATCCTTTTACACATCCTTCATTTTTTTGAAAATCTAACACCTAAATAAATAGGTTATTATATCTCTTAATATATCAATTAAATCGTTTTAAATTTCACTAAAAATTGATTACCATTATATATTTAAAATAAATGTTATTGTGAGGATGTAAATTTTTGTGGAGTTTTTCTAAAATTTTCAAGTTTATTTATAAATAAAAGTCAATTTTTCCAAATAACTCCACACTTTTTTACACCCTCGTTATTGTATTAATCCATGATGTCATTGTTTATTTTTAATTGATTAAGGTGATAATGTTGAATATTAAAAAAACAAGAAGTCTATGTCCTGTGTGTCTTAAACCATTAGATGCTGAAGTATATGAAGAAGATGGTAAGGTCAGGATAAAAAAGGAATGTTCTGAACATGGAATATTTAATAATGTTTACTGGTCAGATTCAAAACTTTATAAAAAAGTTAATAAGTTTACTCCAACAGTTAAGTCAGTTGAAAATTATCATTCAATTAATATTAAAGGATGTCCTAGTGAATGTGGATTATGTAATCAACATGAAACCACAACAATTCTTGGATTAATAGATGTTACAAATAGATGTAATCTTAAATGCCCAGTTTGTTTTGCAAATGCAGCTGTTTCTAAAAAAATATATGAACCAAATTATGAAGAAATAAGAGAAATGCTCAGGAACTTAAGGAACTTAAAACCAGCTCCAACTTTAGCTATTCAATACGCTGGTGGAGAACCCACAGTTAGAAAGGACATTGCTGAATTGATTAAATTAGCTATTGAGGAAGGATTTTCACATACTCAAATAGCTACTAATGGCATACGAATAAGCCAAGATATAGCTTTTGCACAAAAATTAGCAGATGCAGGATTAAACACGGTTTATCTGCAATTTGATGGTATAACAGAAGAGCCATACATTTACAACAGAAATAAAAATATACTTCCTCAAAAACTTAAAGCCATTGAAAACTGTAGAAAGGTAGGGCTTGGTATCGTTTTAGTTCCAACAATTGTTAAAGGTATTAATGACGATCAAATTGGAGAGATCATAAGGTTTGCCATTGATAATATAGATATTGTGCATGGTGTCAACTTCCAACCAGTCTCATTTTCAGGTAGAACACCATCAGAGAAAGTGGAAGAACAAAGAATCACGATCTCTGACTTCGTTGAATTAGTATCCAATCAAACTGATGGAGCGATTGTTACAGATGATTTCTACCCACCATCATCAGTTGAACCAATATCTAACTTCATAGGAGCATACGAAGGAGGGAATCCTTCGGTTGTTCTAAATTGTCACCAACATTGTGGAATAGCAACTTATGTTTTTATTGAAGATGATAAAATAATTCCAGTAACACGATTTATTAATGTTAGTGGTTTCTTTGAGTTTTTAGATAAAACTGCTGATAGACTAAATGAAGGCGGATTTGCAATTAAGTCAAGAACATTAGTCAATACTATTAAAAAACTTCCTCAATTGTTGGATAAAGAAAACTCACCTAAAGAAATAGATATTAAACATGTTTTAGGAAATGTGCTTAGTAAAAGGTCTTATAATGCATTAGGAGATTTCCATAAAAATTCACTTCTAATATCATGTATGCATTTTATGGATCCATTTAACTTTGATGAAGACCGTGCTAAGAAATGTGTTATCCATTATGCTACCCCTGATGGGCGAATTATTCCATTCTGTACTATGAATTCAATATATAGGCAAGAAATTGAGAATGAATTCTCAATTCCAATTAGTGAATATAATAAAAAAATCAATAGATTAGGATTTTGACTGAAACTCCAGATTTTTTAAAAGTATTAATATTATTGTTGGAGAATGGAGTGTGTAAAGTTTTTTGGAGTTTTTCTAAAATTTCATAGATTATTATAGTAAAAAAACAAATTTATTTGTAAATAAAAGTAAATTTTTCCAAATAACTCCACACTTTTTTACATATAGAAAATGGTTGAGGGTATGGAATATGGACAAAAAATTAATAGTCAATGCACGTAAACCTGAGGGAGAATTAGGTTCTAAGTTGCTTGAGAGAATGAATGAATCTCATGAAAAGTTAGCTCAATGGGGCATTAGTCATTTAAATATTGAGAATAATGATATTATTTTAGATATTGGATGTGGCGGAGGGGTAAATGTTAAAAGATTTAATGAAATGGTTCCAAATGGAAAAGTTTATGGATTAGATTACTCTGAAGTTAGTGTTGAAAAATCTACTAAATTAAATGAATCTGCAATCAAAGAAGGAAAAGTTGAAATTGTTCAAGGTTCTGTATCTGAACTACCATTTGAAAATGATACTTTTAACATCGTGGCAGGATTTGAAACAATTTATTTTTGGTCTAATCTTATTAAAGATTTAAAAGAGGTCAAAAGAGTATTAAAACCTGAAGGCATGATTTTTATTTGTAATGAAGCTGTTGGAGAGGATTATGTTCTTGAAAAAATGAAAGAAGAGATTGTATTATTGAACATGAAAATTTATTCTGAGGAAGAATTAAGATTATCTTTTTTTGATGCTGGATTTATTGATTTTTTCACATTCAGAAAAGAAAAAACAGATTGGATTTCAGCAATAGCTCGTAAAAAGTAATTCAAAAAATGTAAATTTGGATGGGAAATATTTTTTGATGCTTATTCTGCCAAATTCAAAAATTAAATTTTCATAACAATAGCTATTTGAACTGAAATAATTAAAATAACAAAAAGTTATATAAATAATGAATACTATAATGTATTTATATGAGAGAAAATGAAAACAATAACTTATATAAGATTGATATGGAAGATATTCTTGATGTTATGGGATGCCGTACACGAAGAGAAATCATAGCTCTCTTAAGGGAAGAGTCACGATTTGTTAGCGAAATCTCAAAAAAGTTGGGAATAGGTCAAAAAGCTATTATAGAACATTTAAAGGCTATGGAAGATATTGGAATTTTAGAATCTTCTTTTAAGAAAGTGCTGAGAGGTAGACCTCGTAAGTACTATGATTTACCTAATGATTTCAGCATAAATATTACTATAACAAAAAATACTTTAAAAATTGATATTACAGAAGATTTTTTAAACTTAAAAAAATTACCCTCTGGCGATGAATGGTCAAAATTGTTAGAATTAGAGAAAAGAATTGATAACGGACATTGGGAGGCTATTGAGGAGTTAAAAAGTCAGATTAGGATTCATGATAATCTCAAGCAGCGAGCTGAGTATATTTTAGAAAGATTTCAGAACGAAAATATGTAAAGTAAGTGATTTTATGAAAGGAGAAGTATTTTTTGGAAAAGGAATGGGTACAATTAAAGATGAATACCCAGATATTTATGAAGCTATTACAGGGCTAAATGAAGTAGTTTACACAGGTCATGTTTTAGACTATAAAACTCAGAAGTTAATAGCTATAGCTATTGCAGCATCACATTCTGATAAAAGAGCCACTAAAAAGCAAATTTTAAGTGCTGTTTCTGAATTTAATGCTAGTAAAGATGAAGTCATGGATGTACTTCGTGTTGTTTTATTAACCTCAGGTATGCCTTCATTTATTAAATCTGTTAATATATTGAATGAAGTTTTTAATGAATAGAAATAGAAGAGTTTTGCAATGCTGTCAACTTAAGGATTTTCATCGTATAGAATGTAATTATTTTAAATATATATTTATATTGATAAATAATTTTATATTGATAAATAATTGAAAAAGAATAAAAGAATACGAAATTTCTTCATATTCACTAAATTATATTCAAATCAAGTTTTTTGACAGAAATCTTGAATTAATAGCCTTGTTTATTATTTTAAATCTTTAAGTTTGTAAAACTCTCTATCAAGGAAAAGTATTTTAATTTTAAACCCAATGGCTTAGATTTCTTTTATTAGGAAATCTATTGTGCATTTTAAAGTTTCTCCTGTGAATATATTTCAGCTAATGTGTAATCGTTTATTTTCTTAATATTGGGTATATGGAAGTATGAGCATAAAATCGAATAGTTTCTTGTTTAGGTTGGGTTTTAATTGTATTACCTTCGTTTTCTTTTACTGTAATAGACAATATTGACATAATCAATAGCCATATCAATTTCATAGGCACGGTTTTAATTGCATGAATCTTCAATTCATTTTAAACTCAGCAACTTCATCTAAATCAATATCACCAAGTCTATATCTAATAGTTCTTTCAAGGAGCATCAACACAGAGATTACTAACACTAGTTCGAGAAGCAACAGCATTAAGAAGATGATAAACAATCGTTTTCTCACTATATGTTGCATTAGGAGCCGATTGCAACCCCAAAATATCACTAATCACATTAACCGAAAGAATTAATACATCATCATTCAATAGTATTCTATGTGGTGCTTTTTTAGTTTCATGAATAATAGTATACACCATACAATTAATACTTTACTTTAAGAACTACTGATTATAGTTTAAATGATAAAATTGAGAAGGATGCATTGTTGTATCTGGATTATCTTTTGATAAAACATGCTAAAATAATGGAAATAACTGAGAACATTTCAATTAGTCATACATCAATTGCTAATTTAATTGAAAAAGAATTAGATGACTTTGAATACTCTGATGAATTGGTTATTTTACCTTAAAACTTTAAGAAATGGTAAAATCCGTCAACACCTTCAAAAAAAGGGAAAGTAACTGATGCTACCATTGTGAATAATGTTTAAAATAAAAAATGCTAAGATTTCAGGCGATACAGTCTTTTATGAGCTTTATTTAGATTATGATGTGAGATGAGAAGTATTATAGCTCTTTATAATAGATCAGAATATTTTAGATGTGCCTATTGCGGTAGCAATAATGGAAACTCACAAAAGAAAGTTTATGTGGGCATTTTTTGATTTTGCAATAGATAATAATGATATTTGAGTATCTTAACAAGTGATATGCTTAAAGTTTCACGAGTCTATAAACCAATGATAGAGGTGTTCCACATACCAGCAATGTATTTTTCATCCCATGAAATATGTTGGTAAATTAATCTTTGATGAGATTAAAAATACAAGAAACTATGATTGTCATAGATCAAAATAATGGTTTTGTAATCTGTCTTACTGAATTTAAAGAGATTTTAAGAGAGTTTAACTATAAAAAAGCTGTTAAAAAGAAGAAAATCGTCGTGGAAAAGATTTATGATTAGTGAAAGAAGGTAAATCACCCGATGTTTTTAATAAACACACATCTTTAACAAAGTATCCTATAAATCCTAATATTTTTTTAATTCTCACTCCTTTCTTAAGAACTATTCGCATCTTTTTGACTTCGACTTTGAGGTTGTTATCCACAAAGTTTATAAGATTTATTTGACAGATTTCATCTTGTGGGTTTATTTGTTTGTAACTATTCATACCGAGGGTGTAAAAAAGTGTGGAGTTTTTTTGATTTTTGAAAAAAATCATCCTAAACATTTATTTCACTAAAATATCCAACCACAGGAAACACACACTTGAAAAATACAGTTAACACACTATAAAATAAAAAATAAATAAATCGTTAATAGAAGAGATAACAGAAAAAACTTCGAATAAGTTTGACAAGTGATTGATTAAAGTAATTTAAAAGAGCGACTAAATTATCATCCAAATTTTTGACAGAGTCAATTTTAGTGAATTGTAAATTTATTTTTTCAGATCTTTAATTTTTAAATAAATGTTTTAGATTAATGTCATATATGCAAAATTCTTTAAATATATGTTAAATAATATGTTTATATTATTTTTTTTAATATTAATTGATATTATTTGTTTATTTAGAAAAATAAGTTATATAAATTTTATAATTAAATAATTAAGTATTTGCTATTTATTCATCTAAGCCCAATCCAGAAGTGTGTATTATGGTAAAAAATGAGATAAGATAAAATTATTTTTTATTATTTTTTTTATATTCCAATATTATCATTGTTTCATCATCAAACTGCTCAATACCTGAAGTAAAACTATTTAATTCTTCTTCAACTTTTAAGGTTAATTCTTTAATGTTAAGGTGTTTATTTTGTTTAAAACATTTAATAATCTGTATTTTGAAAATTGTTCATTGTCTTTATTGATGGCTTCAATAATCCCATCAGTATATAAATATAATCTATCATGCTCACTCATTATAGCTTCATGTTGTAAATATTCTACATTTTCATTTAATCCTATGACAATAGAGTGTTTTTCATCTAAAACAATATAATCTGAATAGTTATGGGAAATAAATGGAGAATCGTGACCAGCATTTACATAAGTTAATTTTCCTGAGCTAATTTTTAGTATTCCAACCCAGGAAGTCACAAACATTTGTAGTTCATTATTAACAGCGACTCTTTCATTAGTAATGTTTAAAGCTTTGGATGGACTTAAACCAATTAATAATTGGTCTTTAATTAAAATCATGACTTTTATCATGAGTAATGAGGCTGGTATTCCTTTACCAGTTACATCACCAATGATAATAGCTAAATGATCATTATCTATTAAAAAACAATCATATAAATCTCCTCCAATAGATTGTGCTGGATTATAGATTGCATGAATATCAAATTCATCTAATTTATCTGGGAAAATAGGAAAACTATTAGGAATCATATCCTTCTGAATTATAGACGAAAAAAAGATTTCTGCACGAATTTTTTCCCTCTCAATCCTAATCCTCTTCAAATCATCAATATAAAGTTCCAAATCCTCAATCATATTCTTGAAAGAACGAGCTAAAACCCCAATATTGTATTTATTATTAGATAAAACATTTAACTCACCTAATACAATTCTAAATTCAGATTCATAGTATCGCTAGTTTCAAGTTTTTCATATTCAACCTCAGTCTTATTTAAAGTATAAACTTCTATAATATTAGAGATGGTATCTATTGGTTTAATGAATATTTTTTGTAAGAAAAATAGTGTGAATAAATATATACTGAAAATAATTGAAATTATTCCAATTATCAGACTTAAATTATTATGGGTAAAATAAAAAAAAAAAAAAAAATAATTGGTTGAATTACCATATAAAATACTAAAATAATAGATAGATATAAATCGAGGTTATAATCGTGAACAGGATCGTAACAATTAAAATCAGGAATTCAGCAATAGATTTATTCTTTTTAATTACCACGACATTAGTGATTGGTTTTTGAATAACTAAGATTACTATAACTAAGCAAATCAAAAGTGTATTTTTGTTATAAAATTTATTTGTAAGAATTTCATTGTTACTTACACCAATAGCAATCAAAACTATTGTAAATAAAATCACGAGCAAATTAATAATTATAGGATAGTAATGGATTATATAATTAGAATATGATTTAAAGTATTTGGAAAGTATCTTATGCTCTGATTTTTCTGGTTTATAGATATTTACATCTTTTAAACTTAATATTAAAGTAAATAAAAGAGTGAAAGAGAAAATTACATATACAATAGTAAAATAATGATCAAAAAAATCAAATTTAGTAAATTTTATTCCCAATACATCAATATAAACAGAATATGAAATGATCATATAAAATGCTTCTGTTATTAAAATAGTTACTATGATTTTAACTAAACTATAGATATTATTTAATTGTATTGAGGGTAAATTTTTAAAATTAAAACTATAATAAAATTTATAAATAAAAGAACCAATTAATAGTGTAATCAAGGGATAAAAAAATATATAAGTAAATAAATCATTATTTGAAAAATGTGAGTAGATATAGAAAACAATTCCGTATATTAGTTGCCCAATACTTAACCCTGCAGGACCCCATATTAAAGAGAATGTAAGTATGAATATTATGGGTAATCCAATGATATTTAAAGGAGAGTGATGATATAAATAAGAAATATGTCCTCCATCAAACAAACTATTACATATATCATTAAAGAAGTGAAAAACCTTTTTAAATTATTTTTTAACTTATTATCCATTAAATCATTCACTACAAAAAATTATAATGTGCCTAAGGCCTTGTATTCTAAAAGATGGGAGATAGGAAAAAGTTATGATCAAAAAAATACATATGGAAGTATTTTAGAAAATTTCTATTACCCTCATATTTTTATTTAATTTTCCATCTTTTTAAATCTTTTTCTTATAATGAGTTTAAACTTTTTGATAAACATCCACTACAATTTATAAAATGACTATAAGACATAGAATCAAGCAGAGCAAGAACCTATAGTGAGACTAAAAAATCAGAAACTAAAGCAAACTTAAGACATTTGATGGGTTGTTAGAGTATTTAGTATTGTTCATGGAAATGAAATAATTTTATGATACAAATGAGAAGTATTCTAATCATCTACAATAGATCAGGAATGTTTTTTAGATGCGCCTATTTTGCAGTAGCAATAATGGAAACTCACAAAAGAAAGTTTATGCGAGCATTTTTTTGATTTTGCAATATAGTGTACACCAAATTTTTTGCATTAAAACTATCAGATTATATAAATATAAATCAGTACAAAAAATTAAGTTTTACACTATATAAATGGCATATACAAAAAAGAGGGTGTAAATTTTTGTGGAGTTTTTCATTATAATGCTTCATTTCCCAAAGAGAGCTAAATATTCCAATAAACCCTCAATTACTGAAAATCTTCGATTTTCATAATTACAAAAAT
>JAISZW010000116.1 GCA_031284445.1 Candidatus Methanovirga basalitermitum
CTGTATTTTTCAAGCATGAGTTTTGTGTGGATGATACTTTTAGTAAAGTAAAGGTTTATGATCATTTTCGATTTTTTTCAAAAATCGAAAAAAACTCCACACTTTTTTACACCCTCACAAAAAATTATTTAATATCAGAAATATTTATAGGTATTTTCTCTTTTGATGATCTATTTGCTGCTAATACCATTTTAAGAGCATTAAGACCATCTTCTCCAGTAACAATTGGTTCTGTATCTGTTCTAATTGCATTTAAAAATGATTTAATCTCTTCTTTTAATGGTTCTTCTTGCCTGATAGTCACATCGTTGGCAAACTTTCCATGAACATCTATACTTTGGTCAATGTAATCAATAGAAATTATTCCTTCAGTTCCTGTAATTTCTAATTCTCTTCTTTTATATGGTGTTAACCAATTAACTTCTAATATACCTGATATTTCTGTCTCGAAGGTTGTCATGATTTCAGCATGATCTTCATATACACAGTTATCTAAGATACTTCCCATTGTAGAATAAACCTGTTTTGCTTGTTCATTAAATAGATAAGCCATTACATCAAGGTCATGGATAGCTAAATCTATAGTTACACCAACATCTTTAATTTGAGGGGGAAAGGGACCAACTCTTTTAGCAAACGAGGATACAATATCTCCAATAACATCATCTTCTATTAGTTCTTTTGCTTTCTTAACCGCTGGATTAAACCTTTCTACATGTCCAATTGATAATTTAACACCTTTCTCTTTTGCAAAGCTAACCATTTCCTTTGCTTCTTCAAAAGTGAAAGATATTGGTTTTTCAACTAAAACATCCTTACCATATTCAATAACTTTCATAGCTACATTATAATGATGGGTTGTTGGAACACAAACACTTAACACCTCTAATTCATCATTTCTAAGTAAATCCTCATAATTTTTATATCTTGGAATATTATATTTTTTTGATGTTTTTGATAATGCAAGTTCATTTAGATCTGAAACACCAATAAAATTTGTTTCATCTAATTTAGAGTATATCCGAGCATGGTTATATCCCATTGCTCCAACACCAATTACACCTACACCTATTTTCTCCAACTTTTATTCCTCCAATTAAATATATTCGCCTATAATTCTTCCAGCTTCTCTACCAATAGCTTTTGAATCTTTTAAAAAGCCTTTTAAAGTAACAGATTTTAAAATTTTTCCATTTTTATCGAGTAAAATAGTAAATAAACATAATTTATCTTTATTTGCCCTGGCAAAACTTCCAAGAGGCCATTGACATCCAACACCTAATTCTTTTAGCACGGCTTTTTCAGATAATGTTTCTTGGAAGGTTGTAAAATCATTTAATTTTGAAATTGATTTTTTTTTTATAGAATCTCTTCTGCATATAATGGCTAATGCTCCTTGTCCTGCAGATGGAGTCATGTCTTTAATTGAAAACCTATTTTTAATATATCTGGTTAATCCTAATCTTTTTAAACCTGCTTCTGCCATTATGGTTCCTGTAATCTCATTATTCATCACTTTTTCTATTCTTGTATCAATGTTACCTCTAAGTGGTCTAAGCTTAATATCTTTTTCATGATATTTACAAAATGCCTCTCTTCTTAAACTACTTGTTCCAATTGTATCATCACTTTTAAGTTCATTCCAATCGTATTTTGATATAAATACATCATTTGGGGATTCTCTTTTTGGAATTGCGATAATTTCTAAATCATCATTTAATTCAACAGAGACATCCTTTAAACTATGAACTACAAGGTCTACATCTTCATCCAGCAATGTTTTATCTAATTCTTTAGTAAAAAGTCCTTTTGTATCCATATTGTAAAGTTGGGAATTAGTTACTTTATCTCCTGTGGTTTTAATAATTTTAATTTCTATTTTTTCTTTAGTAATCTTAGATAAGCATGATTTGACATATTCTGATTGAATAAGTGCTAATTTACTTCCTCTTGTTCCCATTATCAATAGATCATCTCTAAATCATTAATTTTTGCCAATAAGCCGTTAATTGTTTTTAATATATTATATTAATTCTATTATCTTGGTTTCTAATAATGTATTAATATCGACCTCTGTTAGTCGACTATTTCTATTAAAATACAAAATTAAGAGTATTATAAATATCATACGATTAAAATCGAAAATTTAGCTATTAAATCAAATCTAAATTAATCATTAGATAAACAAATAAGTTATATTTAGTATTAAAAGGAAAAAATACTTATGATTAGAATTTTAAATACTTCTAAGTTATAAGTTCTTATTATAAATAATTTAGTATTTTAAATTATATAAATATATTTTGGAAACCATTCCCATTTTTTGAATATTGCAAAGTTTTTTTTTATCTTATTTTTGTATTCTTCTTATTTGTTTGTTTTGGTATTTTAAATCCAATTGCTCTAAAAGTGCTATTTTCTATGAAATTATCTTTTTATTTATTTATTTTTTTTTTTTTTTTTATTATTTATGTTTATTTTATTGAAGAGCCTGTAAAAAATTGTGGAGTTTTTCCTTATATTACTTCATTTCCCAAAGAGAGCTAAATACTCCAATAATCCTTTAATTACTGAAAATCTTCGATTTTCATAATTACAAAAAT
>JAISZW010000117.1 GCA_031284445.1 Candidatus Methanovirga basalitermitum
ATTTTTGTAATTATGAAAATCGAAGATTTTCAGTAATTAAAGGATTATTGGAGTATTTAGCTCTCTTTGGGAAATGAAGTAATATAAGGAAAAACTCCACAATTTTTTACAGGCTCAAATTTTCAAGTTTATTTATAAATAAAAGTCAATTTTTTCCAAATAACTCCACACTTTCTTACACCCTCATAATATATAATAAAAGTTAGATAAAATACTTTAATACCTTTAATAGAAAATTAGACGAATTCAAAAGAAAAAAAACACAATTTTTTTGAATATGCTCCAGTCACAAACCAATCCCGTCACAAACCAATCCCAATAGGACGAGGAATTCTCTATAAAGATAAATGTTAAAAATATTTATCATTAGACTATTTATTTAGTCCTCATAATCTTTAAGTTACCTAATGCCTCAATATATTCAATTTCAGTTCCTTCTCCAATTTTATCTTTCAATTCATCAGGAAAAGGGAGTTCTAAAGTTTCATAATTTTCTAAATCCATTATTTGAACTTCATTACCCATTAAAGCTAAAACTTGTCCAGTCCTTTTATCAATCATTGGAACATCCACTTTTGTGTCTACTGGCTTAGTAATACTTCTTTTCTGATTATCAAAGATACCAACTGCTTCGAGTCTTGCTTTAGATGCTCCATGTTTTCCTGGAGATGATGTTGAAATACTTGTAATTTTAGATGCTTCTCCATCTAATATTATATATTTTCCTTCTTTTAAGGTTTTTACTTCTACAACTTTCTTTGACATGTTTTTCTCCTAATTTTGTAGTTATATTACTTCTTTTATTTATAGAATACTTATATTTATTAAAACATAATAATAAGCATTTTATTAAGTATCTAATCTTAATTAACTGTCTATTGGTAATTAATAGATTTTATATTATGTATAACTATTTATTACAAATTTAGACTTCTTTTTATCATAGTATTTAAATATTGCCAATCACATTAGGACAAATATATTTTGTCTCTTTAAAAATAGATAGACTAATATTTAAATATTTCATTTAATATATATTAATAAAATTTATAAATATATGGGAGATGACATTAATGGAACCAGAATTTCCAGATACCCAAGATAATAACCCAAGAATTCCTATTCACTTAACTAGAGTTGGAGTGACAGGAGTTAAAAAATTAATAAAAATTGAAAGAGGAGATAAAAGACCTTTAGTTTTATTACCTACATTTAATGCATTTGTAGACCTTCCAAGCAATCAAAAAGGAATACACATGTCTCGAACCCCAGAAGCTATTAGTGATGTTCTTGAAGAAGCTGTTAACAATGAAAATTTAGAAGTAGAATCTTTGTGTGCAAATATTGTGAATACATTAATGGCTAAACATGAGTATGCTGAAATAGCAGAGGTAAGTATGAAAAGTGATTTCATGTTCGTTAGAAAATCACCTGTAACTCAAAATAAAAGCCAAGAAATGACAAAAATTATAGCTAAAGCAACAGGTTGTAAAAAAGATGGAAAAATAACCATTCGAAAAAGTATTGGTGCTGAAGTAATTGGTATGACTGTTTGTCCATGTGCACAAGAGTCTGTTAAAGAAGCAGATAGAGTGAAATTATTAGAATTTTTAGATGAAAAAACCGTTGAAAAAGTTATTAATACAGTTAGTTTTGCATCACACAATCAAAGAGGAATAGGAACTATTATAATTGAAGTCCCTGAAAACCAAAATGTTAAAGGAGAAGATATAATAAAGATCATAGAGGGTTCTATGAGTTCTAATGTTTGTGAAATTCTAAAAAGACCAGATGAAAATGCGGTGGTTATGGAGGCACATAATAATCCCTACTTTGTTGAAGACTGTGTAAGAAATATGATTGAAAAAATAATCCAACAATACTCTCATTTACCTGATGACACATTAGTGACAGTTCGCCAAGTAAATGAAGAAAGTATCCATAGACATAATGCTTTTGCTGAAAAGATTGCCACAATGGTTAGATTAAAATCTGAACTAAATCACTCTTAGGTTGAAATAGTATTCATTGATTAAATCAATATAATAAAAGATTATAAAAAATTTAAAGGGAAATTATATGGTAAAGTTACATAAAATCGCTGGAAGTGTTATGAAATACTTAGATGCTTTTAAAAATTCAAGACCAGCATTGGATTCAGAATTTATATTAATTGTACGAGGATTATCTGCTAAAAATATATACATTAATGAAATGAGCAAATTCTTAGATGGTTTGGTTGAACATTTAGATGGAAAAGTTTTAGAAGACATTTCAGATAATGCTGCTAAACTAATCAATCGAATGGATGAACAAATACGTTCAAAGGTAAAGATTAATGGAGATACAGATTCTGGAGGAATAATGCGAATGAAAAAAGATCTTGAAAATCTTAATGTTAGCACAGAATATAGGTTGATTAATCTCCAAGATGTTGGGGTTTTTGTTGCTATGTGGAAAGATCAAGAAGATTTTGGTCCAGTATTCGTTGAAGTTGTAGTTTCTGATGATGAAAATACTAATCAATGATATATTAAAAATATATGGAATGAAAAATTATGATGGGTGTCAATGAATGATACAAGTCTTTTTTATTTATTTAAAAGCATTAAAAACATATATTAAAAAATCAAAGAATTTAAGACAGTTTTTTTTTAAAGTTTTACTATTTAGATATGGCATTATAAAAGAACTTGATTGTAATATTTTTAATTATAGGTTTAAATTAAATCAAAACGATAATCCATATCTACTTCATCCATTATTATCATTTAACTATGAACTTATAAAAAGTAGTGAAAAGAAGCAACAAAATTTTAAATCACTTTTAAGCCAAAGAAATGAAAAAATAATAACATTTAAGAGAGAGGTTAGGCTTTTAAATAAAGAAATTTGTCTGTTAATTGAAAATTTTGTAGAAGAACAATTTTTTTATTGAGGATGGAAATAATGAATCTGTTATAGATATTGGTGCTAATAGAGCAGATAGTAGTCTATATTTTGCAAGCAAGTATTATAAAGTGCATGGATTTGAACCTATTAAAGAAGTTTTCAATGAAGGTTGAGAATATTAGTCTAAATGAAGATCTAAAAGATAGAATAAAGTTGATTAATAAAGTGGTTGGCTGTAAAAATGGGAAAATTAAAATATTTTTCGACAACATTAATTCTTCTGGTGGGGCAAGTAAATATATTGATGCTAAAAATTTTCAGTTGATTGAAACAGTAACAATAGATGCAATACTTAATGATTATGATATTGAACCATTTATATTAAAATTGGATTGTGAAGGATGTGAATATGATATAATATTAAATACTGATTTGTCAAAATTCAATTTAATATTTTTTGAATATCATGCAGGGATAGTGGGAAAAGATACTATTATACTATTTGAAAAGTTGGAAAATCAAGGTTTTAAAATGGAAAAATACAATTGTTAATGAAAAATATGTAGGACTTGCTGAATTCCAAAAATAGCTAAAATAAATTAATTGTATAAATAAAATTAAAATAAGTGAATTTAACTATCAAGGATTTTAATGACAATTTTATCGTACATTGAAGACATTGAAAAGAATGAACCCATAAAACTTAATCAAAAAGAAATTACAGAGCTTTTAAATACTCAAAAGCAAAATGTTCTTAGATTGATGAAGGTTGCATCTGATAGAAAATATACTGATAATATAACTTACTCTAAAAACATGTTCATTCCTTTAACAGAAGTATGTAGGAATTCCTGTGGATATTGTACTTTTAAAAAAGAATCAAATGATCCAGATGTAATTTTATTAAAGGATAAAGATGAAATAATTGAAGAACTCAAAATTTCCCAGAAATATGGGTGTAAGGAAGCTTTAATTACATTTGGTGAACAAGCAGATGAAGATGAATTAGTTTTAAAAGTCTTAAATGAAAAAGGATTTGAAAATATGACTGATTATCTTCATGATGTATGTGAAGAGATTGTGGATAAAACAAATCTGCTTCCACATAGTAACTGCGGTGTTATCTCTTATAATGAACTAAAAAAACTTAAGGAAGTTAATATATCAATGGGAATGATGATTGAAAGTTCATCACATAGATTAATGGAAACAATAGCCCATAAGAATAGCCCGGGTAAGAATCCCAAACTTAGACTTGAAGTTATAAGTAATGCTGGAAGATTAAATATTCCTTACACAACTGGTATCCTTATAGGAATTGGAGAAAATAAGGATGAAATAGCTAGGTCTTTACTCGATATTAAAAATTTGCACAGTAAATATGGTCATATACAAGAAGTTATTATTCAAAACTTTAAAAGCAAACCAAGAACACCCATGGAATTTCACGATGAGCCAACATTATTAGATATGATTAGAACAGTTTCAGTCGCTAAATTGTTATTTGATGATGTGAGTATTCAAGTCCCTCCAAATTTAAATTATCACACTAATCAGATATTTTTACTTTGTGGTGCTGATGATTGGGGAGGAATATCTCCATTAACAAAGGATCATGTTAATCCTTATGATAAATGGCCTCAAATAAGTGAATTAGAAAAATTTAGCATCGAACTTGGCTTTAAATTAAAAGAACGTTTAGCTATTTATGATAAATATATTAATGAAGAATATCTAAATCAAAAACTTTTATCAAAAACAGAACTATTGAAGAAGCAATTAAAATGATTATAATATCTTTAAATTGCATGTTAAATAATGTTTGTATTTAAATTGATTAATAAAAATATATTTTTAAAATTACATTTTTTATAGAAGTATTAAAATATCATTTAAACAAATTCAGTAGTTTTAATATTTAAGAAAAAGTTGAGCTGATAGCTATTAAAATATATATTATTAATTTACATAGCATATATATTTATAGTAAAAATTGAATACTATACAATATTGAACTTAATAAATTTTTATAACTTAATAAATTAGTTATATATTTAATTCTTAAATTATTAAAAACTTATTTTAATAATAAGTTAAAGCTTGTTTTAATAAAGATTGTAACTATTTTAAAATAAAGATTATAACTATTTTAAAATATAATAGATTTAGAAATTGAATTTGCTTATTTTAATAAATATCACAAATAGAATTTGGTTCATAGTATTTCATGACATGAAAATTTATATATCTTTTTTATAATATGTTAAAAATAACTAAGAATTACAATCCAAGGAGAAAAATTATGGATAAAGAAAAGAAAATGAAAATAATTAAAACCATTGGAATAATAGCTGTTTTAGTATTATTCTCTTTTGTACTTAGAGCACAAACATACAATATGGGTTCATTACCTCAAGAATATAAAGATGTCTACACAGATTCAGATGGACTTCCTTACTTTACTGAGATGGATTCATATTATCATCTTAGACTTGTTGAAAATCTTATAAATCATGGTCATATTGGAGATACAATAGTAAATAATAGCCAAATGGATATGCACAGAATATCTCCAGACGGAGTCAATACCTCTTATCCACCAATGATATTCTTGGTAACGGTCTTTTTTTATAAATTAGCAAGTTTAATATTTCATGATATTCCTATAAAATTTGTTGCTTATTGGCTCGGAGCTTTTATAGGCTCACTTGTTGTCATCCCTGCATTTTTTATTGTGAGAAGAATAACCAATACTTACGGTGGAGTGGTTGCAGCATTACTTACTGCGATGTCTCCTAATTTTTTCTCACACACTTATGCTGGATTTTATGATACGGATATGTTTACAGTATTACTACCACTTATAATGCTATTCTTCTTTATAGAAAGTATTCGCTTAAAAAATCCTAAATATAGGATAATTTCTGCAGTACTTACAGCCATTACTGTAGTAATATTTTCTATTTCATGGGTAGGCTACATTTTCTATCCAGCTATTCTTGTCTTTGCAATGCTAATGTTTTTAATTATAGGATTTATATTCAGATTAAAGATAATTAAACCTATAAAAAATTATTCTGATATAAAATCATGGTTTATAGATCAAAAAGAAATATCTACAATAGCTATCTTCATAATAATCTCATTTATAGGTTTATATATTACAACTGGAGGAATCAATGGAATTGCAGGAGCTATTTCATCACTTACTGGTGCTGTAAATCTTCAAAATGCTGCTCTTGGTACTGGTGATTATCCTAATGTTATGACTTCAGTTGCAGAAATGCAAAAACCAAGCATTCTTAGTGGAGGATTATTTGGATTATTATCTTCAAATAGTGGAGGATTAATAAACGGTGTTGGTGGATTATTAGTATTTTTTGCTTCATTTTTCATGATTCTCATTTTTGCTTACAATTTCTGGAACTTAAGAATTATTAAAAGTAAGGATTCAGGTAGCAAAAAGCTTCCTAAATCCAAAAGAAAGATGGTTAAAAACATTAAATCAACCAAAAATAAAGGTTTCACTGAAAAGTTCGCTGATTTAACTATAAACAACAACAATATAGAAGATAGTAAAAGTGAAATGCTTTTATATCTTACCACTTTTGGAATTTGGATGTTCATTTCATTGTTTGCATCATTGACTGCTTCAAGATTTATACCATTTTTTGTTATTCCTGTTGCTTTAACAGCTGGAATCTTTGTAGGATACTTTTACCAATACATTAAAAGGTATACTAATACAAATAATATGCTGTATATGGCAATTCTATCTTCATTAATAATAAGCTACTCAATGATAATGGTATTTATAAATAATGGACTGTTATATCCTTTGATTATTTTTATTATCTTAATATATTTATCTTACTTTATATTATACCAACAAAAAGCTATTTTCAATAAGATTAAAAAATTAAAAGGATTAAACATCAAAAAAGGAAGTTTTATTATCATATTAATATCTTTAGCTGTCGTTGCACCAACAATCACAGGAGCATACTACACATCAACACACTCACAGCCAAGTACAGACGATGCATTTTGGAATTCAATGGAACATATTAAATTAACACAACCTAATGATACCGTCATAGCATCATGGTGGGATTATGGTTACTTATTTGAAATAGCTGCTGATAGAATGACAGTCTTTGATGGTGGTTCGCAAACAGGAGAAAGAGCATACTGGATAGGAAAAGCACTTACAACATCAGATGATAAACTTTCTACATCTATTCTTAAAATGTTAGCCACTACTGGTGATAGAGCAGCAAACACCTTAACTAACTACACCAATGATAAAGGAAAATCTGCAAAAGTTTTAGAGGAGATTTTAACTAAATCAAAAACAGATGCTAAAAGTATTCTGACAAATAGTTATAATTTAACATCCAATCAAGCTGACACGATTGTGAATTACAGTCATCCTGATAATCCAAGACCAATTGTTTTTGTAATGGATTCACGGATGAAAGATATATCTGGAGTGTGGTCCTACTTTGGTTCATGGGACTTTGAAGCTCAACAAGGTAAGCAACTTTCATATTTCCTCCCATCCAAGTCTACTGTACCAACGACACAAAACGAGACTGGTAACACTACAGAGATGATAAACTATCAAGAAGGAGAAGGAAATAACTCAATTGTATATAAAACCGTCTTTACTCAATATAATAATGGTTCCACAGACATAAAATTCGTTGCATCACATTCTGATGGAACTCCAATCCTACTTCAAGACGGTAGTGAATTTAAACCAACGATGGGTCAACAAAAGGAAATAACTATCTCTGATGCGAAGGTCATTGAAAATGGAAATTTAACTGTCGAGAAAACCCTAAATGAAAGTGGTGATTATTCATTACTTATAATTGGTGAAGGTGGAGTTTATCAATCTATTTTAATGCATAAAGACCTGTCAAATTCCATGTACACAAAACTCTACTTCATGAACGGTGCAAATCAAAGTTCATTTACAAATATCGGTAAAGAAAATGGTGCCTACGGTGTTTCATTATGGAAAGTCAAATAGAAGTACATGTATACTATAATCAATGTCAAGGTGTCTGATTTATCGATAATCAACAAGTTGTGTAATCTCTTTAATTTCATTGTAACCTTTGGAAATCAGTATTCCTACTAAAAGTACATTCAAATACACATATTTATAAACAGATCTCTTCGTATAAGCATGAATATTCTTTAAATCCAACTCATTTCAGGAAATCAAAAAATTTAATATTTTCCA
>JAISZW010000141.1 GCA_031284445.1 Candidatus Methanovirga basalitermitum
TTAACGTTTTTTGCCGTAAACTGAAGTTGTTGTAAACGGTGAGCAGATTAGAAATCGGCTCCCCGTTTACGGCAACGCAGTGAAACGGCAAAAATTGATAGCGTCATGGCGTGGCTTCAAAAATTTTTCTGCCAGAGGCGTTTAGAAAAAATTTTGGAGTGCCATTGACACTATCAAAGTTTATGCGGAAATTAAATACCTTTTATATAATTTTTAATTATTTTAGGTACTGTTTTTTGATATAGTATTTCTGAAAATTCAAAAGATTAAAATATTTAAGAAATATATTTAAGAGAAATATCTTAAGAGAAGTATTAAGTTGGGTATATATAACCATAAAACTCTTAATATAAAAGGAGTTGCTAAATTTTTTGTTTACAGTTAAAAGGAAACAATCTGCAATTAGTTGTAAACATGCTTTATTAAATATAACCAATTATTAATATTTGCACAAAAAAACGGAAAATACATGAGTTACTAATTACATAAGTCACTAACGAACTACTAACAATTACATTAATGAATAGTTTTCCGTTTTTTTGCACATAAGGGGCATAAATATTTTCTACTCATATATTTTTCATTTTTTAAGAAAATGCCAATATCTTCTTAGTAAGCATAGAGTTCATATATGCCCCTGAAAGTTCGGCTTTATTGCTGAGTATACTGTCTAAACATTTTATAATCTTATCCCCTTCATTTATCTTCTTATTTATAAAAACTATTGCAGTGTCTCGTATATTTTCTATGCTTTCTTTTATCTTAAATTTTTTCAGTCTAAACTGTATAAGGTGTTTGTTTCTAATATACTTTTCATTTACTATGTATGGATCATATTTTTTAGGTATTTTCTTAGCATTAAGTTCTGGTTCTATACTCTTTTTAAACAAGAAAATTAGAGGATCTATAGTTACTACTCCTCCACATGTGCTTATATATACAAACTTGCTGATTGAGTTTATAGATTTAATAACTGTTCTTTTTGAACGTCCTGTCCACTCCATTAATCTGGAAATTGTAGATTTTAGATGGTATTTACCTGATTTGTACTTGGACATTTTATGTAGAAATAAAAAATTAAAGATAATTATTTTTTCTGTCTTAGTTGACCTTATAAATGCCCTGGAATGAAAAATATCAATGTTAGTATTAATGTAACCTTTTTTACAATCTTCAAGATTAGAAAAAACATTATCTATTATTTTTATGGTCCAATATGAATAACTATCATCATGTTCAGCTTCTATTATATCTGTTTTAACTAGATCCTCTATTATTTTATAAAAAGTTGTCTTTGAAATACTTAAATTAAAGCATACATCTTTATAATGAATACCATTTATTACCCCTAAAGAATCCTGCAATTTAGCTATATATATCATAAAATTAATCCCAGAATTAGTTATATTACTCTTCATTATTTTCAAAATTTTACTTGATAATTTCATTATTAAACCCCTTTATCCTATTTTTTTTTAAAATAACAAAAAGGACTAAAGGTTATAACCCTTAGTCCTTTTTGTTATATCTCGCTTATAGTAATTATTGCTAGTATTACTCAATTATAGCTATATGTTATACTAATTACACCTCATAAAAAGGAGGTGTAGTTCAAATTGAAATTTGTTTCATTAACAACTTTAGAATATTGTCTAAAGTTGGC
The DNA here is from genome assembly GCA_031284445.1 of Candidatus Methanovirga basalitermitum. Lineage (GTDB taxonomy): Archaea > Methanobacteriota > Methanobacteria > Methanobacteriales > Methanobacteriaceae > Methanovirga > Methanovirga basalitermitum. The sequence goes on from JAISZW010000141.1 coordinate 1,664, forward strand.
ACAGATAGCATTTTACATACTATCTGCTATTACTTTATTTAATAATTTAATTAAGTAAATAATAGAAAAAGACTAAAGGGTACGACCTTTAGTCTTTTTTGTTGCTGTAATATCAAATGAAATTTGTTTCATTTATTTATTTATACCTAAACAATACCTCATATATTCCATTAAGTCAAATTATTTATTGTGTTCAAACAATACTTCGCATCTCACCATGTAATTTGACTTACGCTAATATATTATAGAAAAGACTAAAAATTAACTTAACAAATTTCAAGGAGTTATCAATTTACCAATTAACTTATAAAAAACCTTAACATTATTATCAATAACAACAACTTTATCTACTATATTCCTAATAATATTCTGCTTTTCTTTAGATGACATATAATCCCAAATATTAGCGACATCTTTTAACATATTCTTAGTATCACTTAATTTAGTACTTATATCCTGTTTAACTTGCTCATTAATGATTTGTTTATTTATTTTAGATATGTCCTCTTTTACTGAATTTATAGTTTGCAATAAAATATCATCATCAGCTACACTATATAGTTTATATAAGCGTCTTAATTTTTCTGTGTGGATATTTAACTGTTGTTGTAATAATTCTAAAATCGATAATGATAATCTTCCCGGATCATTCGTTTCTAAAGTATTATTCCATGTCATATTAAGCAAGTCTTTTACAACTGTATCCTCTATATCATCTGCCCATACTTTTAAGTTATCACAATTAGGATCCTTTACTAAATACATTTTATATTTTTGCTGTGAATAACAGTACATTTTATAACCTTTTTTACCCCATTTTTGATATCTCATTTTAGCTCCACATTTACCACAGTACAATATACCTTGTAAAAGATGCTCTGAATCAACTATTTTCTTTACAGAACGCTCTTTTAGAATCTCCATAGCTTGAGCATACGTATCTAAAGTAACTATAGGTTCATGTTGTCCCCTATATTCTTCACCATTATAACAAATGTACCCTGCGTTAGTTTTCCTAGTTATTATCTGTGCAGCCAGTTTTTCATACTTTAATCCCAGCATATTAGCTATCTTTTGAAGTGAATAACCTTTTAGGAATAAATCATAAATCTGCACTACTTTTTCGGAATCTTTATTTTTAACAAGTATCCCTTTATTTTTATTATAATCATAGCCAAAAGGAACTCTACCGCCACCCATCCATAAACCACTTTTTACTCTTTCTTTCATTCCTATTCTTGTACGTTCTCTTATTGTCTCACGCTCAAGTTGTGCAAATGCTGACATTATTCCCAACATAGCACGTCCTATAGGCGTTGATGTATCTAGATTTTCATTGAGAGATATAAACTCCGTATTATTCATAGAAAATATATCCTCAATTAAGTACAAAGTATCTTTTTGACTCCTTGATAGTCTATCTATCTTATATACTACTACCTTGTCTATTTTGTTGTTTTTAACGTGCGATACTAATCTCTGAAGCTCTGGACGATCTATATTGCTCCCCGTAAATCCACCATCTATGTAAAATTCATATACTTTAATACCTTTCATCTTACAAAAAGAGCTTAACATCTCTTTTTGAGCCTCTATAGAGTAACCTTCTTCTGCTTGCGCATCCGTTGATACTCTTATATAAAGCGCTGTTTTCCTCATTTGACAGCTCCTTTTATTGTTTATTTATTAGCTTTTTGGAAAGGCAATACCGCAAATTTAAAACCTCCCCTTGATTTATTTATAGCATTATTGACATTATATGTTGATTTAGACCATAATATATAAGAAAATAAAATAATATATTAAGGAGTTTAAATTGAAAACAACTAAATTTTTAGCCTCATTACTTATGATAATCGCATGCTTTTTACTAGAAACTACTTCTGCTTTTGCATCTCATGAATTACCCACGAACATTAGTGAAAATACAACTACCATTGACATTAATAATAATACATTTGCTATTAGTAGGACAGAAACTCAGGAATTTGAAACATTTTTTGATTCTCTTGCAGAAAAATTAACTGATGTACAGGTCAGTGAATATGACAATGTAATCGAAAAACATTTCACATCTAATGTAAATACCATGTACGAAAAGGTTTTGAATTTTATTAAAGATAATTCAACTAACAATTCTAACACATACTTAAATGTTTCTGAAGAATTTGTTGAGGAATATAAAAAAACCTATAACTTAGGAAATAATACCCTCTTAATTGTAACACCAACATATTTCATCATTGATGTACTCACTGATGTATCCGATAAAAATATTAACAGAGAAACAGCATCAAAATCAGGAACAACCAAACAAACTGGTTATGGATTATTAGGAAATAAACTTTTTGACCTTTCTGTAACTTGCACTTTTTACTATGATGGATCATCTGCATGGTATAAGAGCGGTTTTGATTACTACTATACTAGAGGAATACTTTCATTATGGCAAGTCTCTAATTGGAGAGGTTGGAAAGAATCAAATGGCACTTCATATAATGCATATTGCGCGGGGAACTTCCATTTTGGACTTGAATACGATGGAATAGGGCTGGTTATTCAAGATGTCTATTGTAAAAACATCATAACCTGCAGTAAAAGTGGAACGCTAATATCTTCTTATGAATAGTTAATAAAATTTAAATTAGGAGTACAACGATGAAGAAACATAAATTTAACATTATTACATTTTTAACGATTACTTCCATATTTTTTTTCCTTTTCTTAATTAATTTAACAGAGGTAAATGTATCTAGTATATTATTAATATTAATTTCATCAATTTTAATTAGTATTGTACCAAGTTTCATTATTATTATACTCAGGCTTATAATAAAGAAATTGCAATAGTTTTAATTAGTTATTGTTGGTAGCTTCCCGGACATTAAGTCTGGGAATTCTTGATTCTACGTACATTACGACTTGGCTGTCTTACATGGACTCCTCAGGCTTACTTATAATGTACCTCACCGTATATCGTTTAGGCTACGCTAACATACGTAAACCTTCTTTAAGAATGTTCTTGGCAGCATTGATATCCCTGTCATGTACTACTCCATATTCTGAGCAGCCTTATGTCTTGATGAAGAGGAATATATTTTATTTCTACATTATACATTCATCCCGATGATAATAGGTGAAATAAGAAGATACTTGAGAGATAATAACTCAATAAGAGTGAGCAGATCTCTTAGGGATATAGCTTATAAAGCGCTGCAAATAAAGGAACAACTGTTAAATAAGAACGCCAAAGAGCCCACTATAGATGAAATAGCAAAAGAGCTTGAAATACCAAAAGAAGATATATTGTTTGCTATTGACGCTATACAAGAGCCTATCTCATTATTTGAGCCCGTATATCATGATAATAATGAAACCATATCTGTAATGGATCAAATAAGCGATCATAAGAATAATGATTCTAATTGGCTTGAAAACCTGTCATTATTGGAAGCATTAAAAAGATTGAACGAACGAGAAAACCGCATTTTAAATTTAAGGTTCTTTGAAGGTAAGACTCAGATCGAAGTAGCTGAAGAAATAGGTATATCACAAGCCCAAGTCTCTCGTCTTGAAAAAAGCGCTCTAAAAAATATGAAAAAGTATATA
>JAISZW010000216.1 GCA_031284445.1 Candidatus Methanovirga basalitermitum
AGAATTAATTCAATTTTAGAAGACCAGATTGGGAATTCTATTCAAATGAATTTTTGGATACACTTAAAATTATCAAATAAAACAAATAATATTGATGGTTGTTTAGTGGCTATTCCAAACGACTTTAATTCAAATGAAATCTTAGTAAAGGGTTTAAAGTTTGAATATTTTCAATACAATGATTGTTATTTAATTTTAAAGACATGGCTTGAATGATTAAAAATAGCTAAGGTGCAATGCTGTCAACTTAAGGACTAGGAAATCTAATGTATCTTTTAAAGTTTCTCCTTCGAATATATTTCAGCTAACGTGTAATCGTTTATTTTCTTAATATTATATATATGGAAGCATAAAATCGACTAGTTTCTTGTTTAGGTTGGGTTTTAATTTCAACTCATTTTAAACTCAGCAATTCCATCTAAATCAAGATCACCAATTCTATATCTAATAGTTCCCTCAAGGAGCATCACAAAGATTACTAACAATAGTTCTAGAAGCAACAGGATTAAGAGGATGATAAACAATCGTTTTCTCAATATAGGCTGCATTAGGAGCCGATTGCAACCCCAACATATCACTAATAACATTAACCAAAAGACTTAATACATCATCATTTAATAATATCCTATGTGGTGTTTTTTTTAGTTTCATAAATAATAGTATACACCACAAAAATTAATACTTTACGAACTACTGATAATATGTGATAATTATAATATTTGTAGATTAAAATAATCAATTAAAACTTTTATAAGCTCTTGAATTATTTATTTCAACTCCTTGGGAAAAATGTGTTTCATGTTTTATGAGAGAAATGTTATTAAAAAAAACCCTTTAAAAGTAAACATTAGATTTGCATCAGTTTACCCTAATGTCTATAAAACAGCTATGTCTTCTTTAGGGTATCAAATAATCTATGGAATGGTTAATGAAAGGGAAGATAGCTGGTGTGAAAGGTTTATTTATCCAAATAATAGAAGCATAGAATCAAATAGTCCATTGAATGATTTTGATGTTGTTAGTTTTACTCTACATTATGAACAAGATTATTTTAATCTAATTAAATTATTAAAGATTTCAGATATTCCTTTAAGATCTAAAGATCGAGATGATAGTTATCCTTTGATAATAGCTGGTGGTCCAACAGTAAGTTCTAATCCTCTTCCTCTTAGTTATTTTATTGATTTATTCATTGTTGGAGAAGCAGAAGCTATTTTAAACAAATTTTTAAATAAATATCAGCAGTTAAATAACCCAAAAAAAGAAATTGATTCTTTTTTAGATGTTGATGGGGTTTATATTCCAGACCATTATGTGAGGAGGGTGATTGTAAAGGACATGAAAAATGCTTACTATGTAACCAAACCTATTGTAGTAGAAACTGATGTCACTAATTTCATGCCTGTCTTTGGAAATTCATTGTTGTTAAATGTTTCAAGAGGGTGTGTTAGAGGATGTAGATTTTGTATGACTGGATATACATGCCGTCCTTTAAGAAATGCACCATTAAAAACATTGATTAAAATAGCTAAACAATTTAAAGAGAACACAAACTTAAAAAAGATTTCATTAATTGGCTCTGCAGTTTCAGATTACTATAAAATCGATGAATTAACTTCAAAACTCTTAGATATGGGATTTCAAATCTCAATTTCATCACTTAGAATAGAATCTACAAGTCATGAAACATTAAAAAACTTAAGAATTAGTGGACTTAAAACAATTACAGTAGCTCCAGAATCTGTTTATAGATTAAGAAAAACCCTTAATAAAAATATTGAAGATCATGAAATCGAAAACCTTATAGAAACAGCATTGAGCATGGGATTTAATATAAAATTCTATTTTTTGTTGGGTATCATAAATGAAGACATAAACGATATAAAAGAACTTTCAAAATACATTAAAAATATTGATTCTATGAGATATAGATCAAGTAAAATTACTTTTAGTGTTAATCCATTAATCCCAAAACCACATACTCCTTTTCAATGGATAGGTTATGATTTTAAAGATATTAAAAATAAAATAAACTATTTAAAAAAGGATTTAAAAGGAGTTTCAATAAAATTTAGTAGTCCTAAAATGGGTCTTATACAGTATGTTTTATCATGTAGAGGAAAAGAAATAGCTGAATTAATTAAAGAGGCAACAAATAATATGCAATTAAATGAAAATTATAAAATAGACTTAAGTCAATGGAAAAGCTATTCAAGTGGCTATAACTTAGATGATGACTTACCTTGGAAAAACATTGACCTTGATGTTGGAGAAGATTTTCTTAAAAAAGAATATGAAAAAATGATTATTCGTTAGTATATACTCTCTCTTTTACACATTAAAATTTGCCATATTCGTATTGATCATTGTTTAATTTATATTAATAGAGTGTTTGTCATCTACCCCTAACTGAAGTTAAGGGGCTTGATATGTAATTAGATTCTAATGAATCCAGAGTTGTCATACCCTTTAAATCCCTACGAAGCATAGGTACATACTTTCCAAATGCTCTT
>JAISZW010000006.1 GCA_031284445.1 Candidatus Methanovirga basalitermitum
TATTTCTTTATTTTATATGGTGTTTGATATATTTTTTGAATAATGCATTTCTTATGGATGATATTATAGTAAATTAAAGGATTTGAAGGATTTTCAATTTTTTTCAAAAATCAAAAAAAACTCCACACTTTTTTACACCCTCGGAAAAATTGACTTTTATTTATAAATAAACTTGAAAATTTTAGAAAAACTCCACAAAAATTTACACCCTCTTAAAATAATATAAATTAAAATAAAATATTTATACTCACTTAAAAAATTTTATTTATTTAAATCAGATATTCTTTGTATAATTTATTTTTATTTACAATGAATTTTTAAGTTTCAATAACGAAAAATATTCGTTTTTATTAAAATTTAAATATTTGGGTTGTGCAACACCCAATTATAATAATTTAATTTAAGAAATAACATATATTTTATTTTATATGAACTTAGTATGTTGTACTATTATATCTACGATTATTATAGTGACTTTATTTTTTAGAGTTTGGTGATTTAGTGAATAGGGCTATTGAGAAGAAATGGCAGAAGAAATGGCAAGAAACGAATTTATTTCAAGCAGACCCAGATAATAGAGAAAAAATATTTGTAACCGTTGCTTATCCTTACCCAAGTGGAGCTATGCATATTGGTCATGGTAGAACATATACCGTTCCTGATGTTTACAGTAGATTTAAGCGAATGCAAGGATACAATGTTTTATTTCCTATGGGTTGGCATGTGACAGGAGCACCAGTCATCGGAATAGCTAAAAGAATTGAAGAAAAAAATCCATGGACCTTAGAATTATATGAAAATGTTCATAAAGTCCCTAAAGATGAACTTCATAAACTTTCAGACCCAGAGTATATTGTTAAATATTTTAGTGGTGAGTACCACAATGTGATGGATGATATGGGATATTCCATTGATTGGAGAAGAGAATTTAGAACTACGGATGAAAGTTATAAAAAATTTGTTGAATGGCAACTAAGAAAATTAAAGTCCATGAATTTGGTTAAAAAAGGAAAACATCCTGTTAAATATTGCCCTAAATGTAATAATCCTGTTGGTGATCATGACCTTTTAGAAGGTGAAGGAGCAAGTATCAATGAATTAACCTTAATTAAATTTGGAATTTGGGATAAATTCTTAATTCCAGCTACATTTAGACCAGAAACTATTTATGGTGTGACTAATCTTTGGTTAAATCCTAATGTTAAATATATTGAAGTTGATAGTGATGGAGAAACTTATATAATAAGTGAAAAATCTTATCTTAATCTTTCAAATCAAATCAAAGACTTAAAAATCATTGGAGAAGTTGATCCTAATGGTTTAATTGGAAAATTCGTGACAAATCCGATTACAGGTGAAAAACATCCTATTTTACCTGCAAGTTTCATAGATCCTGAATATGGTAGTGGTTCTGTATTTTCTGTTCCTGGTCATGCTCCAGCAGATTATATAGCATTAGAAGATTTAAAAAACAATGAGGAATTATTAAATAAATATAATTTAGAAGATATTGTAGCAAATATTAAAATAATTAATGTTGTGATTATTAAACGATATGGTGAGCTTCCAGCACAAGATGTCATTGAAAAATTCGCTATTAAAAGTCAGTATGATCCAAAATTAGAGGAAGCCACCAATGAACTTTACAAGGCTGAACACTCGAAAGGCATTATAAGTAACAATGTTCCATATTATGGTGGTGAAAAAGTAGCTATTGCCAGAGAAAAAATCAAATCTAAAATGATTAACGATGATCATGGAGCTATTATGTATGATTTATCACAGTATCCTGTAATCTGTAGATGTGGATCAAAAGTAGTGGTTAAGATCATGGAGGATCAATGGTTTTTAAGGTACTCTGATGAAGATTGGAAAGAAAAAGCAAGAGAATGTTTATTTAATGAAAACATTATTCCAAATGAGTTAAAATCTAATTTTGAGTATTATATTGATTGGTTAGAGGATTGGGCTTGTTCACGAAGAATTGGTCTTGGAACAAAGCTTCCATGGGATAGACGATGGTTAATTGAACCTTTAACAGATTCAACAATTTATATGTCTTACTACACAATAGCTAAATACTTTAAAGATATTGAAATAGATGAATTAAATGATGATTTCTTTGATTATGTGTTTTTAGGAAAAGATAATAACTCAAATATCCATGATATCGATAAAATAAAGGATGAATTTAATTACTGGTATCCACTTGATTGGAGACTATCTGGAAAAGATCTTGTTGGTAATCACTTAACCTTCCATATATTTCATCATGGGGCAATATTTGAAAAAAATGATTGGCCCAAAGGTATGGTGGTTTTTGGAATGGGGCTTCTTGAAGGAAGAAAAATGTCTTCATCCAAGGGAAATGTAGTTATATTATCAGATGCTATAGATGAATATAGTGCAGATGTTGTCAGATTATTTTTGATGGCTTCAGCTGAGCCATGGCAAGATTTTGATTGGAGAAAAAACGAAATTAAAGGAATTAAAACAAGATTAGAATGGTTTTTTGAGTTTGCTGATAAAATTAAACAAATTAAAGGTCATCCAATTAACTTAGATAATATAGGTAAAATAAAACTAAAAAAAGAGATAGATAAATGGATGATCAGTCAGTTAAATCTAAGATTAAAAGATGCTACTGCAGCTCTTGAAGTTTTCCAAACAAGAAAAGCTCTTCAAGATTCATTATTCCTTCTTAAAAAAGATATTGATCATTATACCTACAGAGTAAGAGAACGTATATCAAAGAAAGATGAACACATTATTCATGTTCTTTCAACTGTTTTTAAGACTTGGATTAAAATACTTGCACCTTTTACTCCTCATAGTTGTGAAGAACTTTGGGAGGTACATGGAGGAAAAGGTTTTATATCCAATGAAAAATGGCCTACTTACAGAGAGGACTTAATCAATGAAAAAATAGCAAAATCTGAAGAAATTATTGCAAATTTAATTAAAGACATTTTACAAATTAAGAAGATCATAAATAAAGATTTTAATAGAATCCATATTTATCCTTGTGAAAATTGGAAATGGGATGTTTATAAAATAGCTTATGAAATTTTTAAGCCTGACATTGGACAAATCATTGCTAAATCTATTAAAAAGAATTTATGTGAGGATAAAAAAGAACTTTCAAGATTTGCTAAAAAAATAGCTAAGGAGATGATGAAAACAAAGTATGTTGGAAAAATAGATGAGATAACTATTTTAAACAATGAAAAGGATTTCATATCTAATGAAGTAGGCTGTGAAATCATGATCCATGAGGATAATTCTTTTGATCCAGAAAATAAATCAAAGCAAGCTATTCCTTATAAACCAGCTATTTATATAGAATAAATTAAGCTAAATAACATTTTTATCTGAATCCTAAAAAGAATACTACGGCTTCCACAAGCTGTAGATGAATTTTCAAACTATAAATACTGTAAAACAGAACATAAATAGGTGTTACAATTGAAAGAAATAAACAAATCATACATTTTTATCCCATTTTTCTCTCTGAATCTAAATACATCAACGACAATCAGTAGTTTTAAATAATTTTTTTTAGTTTGTCTGGGAATATTGTTCGCAGTAAGTTTTCCATTGCATTATTATGTTGATGATAAGTTTTGTTTTCCAGATGTACCATGTAACTATCGAAATTATCTTTTAATTTCTTTAAAAGCTCTTGAAATGGTTCAGACATGTTATTTTTCTCTCGATAGCTATTTTAATAATTTCTTTACTTCTTGATAGTTTTTTAAGTAGAATTACCAAAAATCGAAGATTACCAAAAATCGAAGATTTTTGTAATTTAGAAAATCTATGATTTTCTTAAATTTTTGTAATTATGAAAATCGAAGATTTTCAGTAATAAGCTTTTTATTAAGAGTCCATAGTCAAATATTCTGATGTCTTCTATTGTATCAAACTTTAATTTCTTTATCGAAGATTTCATTGAAGCTTTTAATTGAATAAAATATGCCTAAATCATGTTTTAAAGCCTAATTTATGGACTGTATATTTATACATTGGTTTTCCATCAGTTAATCAGAGATTTTCTCATGGTTATCTCTTGATTCTTTTATAAAATCTTCTATAACATTTTCCTGGTAGATGTTTAACAACTTTAAAATTACCAAAATTTCCTCTATCATGTGGATTTTTTTACAGTATCGATAAATTGAAAACATATTATATGCTTTTTTATTGTTTATTATTGGTTTTCATGTTTTAATATTAACTTTCTCCATTTATTTAATATTTTTGATTGTGCCTTAATTATCTGATAATAAATTTACCATGGAATTTTGGACACAACCTTCTTATTTTATTCATTGAAAGTTATAGAATTTTCACGAAGTATTTATGTTTGATAGAAACTCCATATTTGTTCAAGTGCTTCTCCAGGTTCTAATGCTCCTGAACGAGTTTCTCTTAGAATTCTTTGAATTGAAAACTTTTTTATGTAAGGATATTTTTTATGTACCTCATGAAGTAATGGGCAACCAAATCCTTTTATCTTTTTTATATTGAATTTAGATGTAAATTCCCTAATTTCTTCTTTTCCAATTGATAATGTTGCAGGAAGATTTAATCTAAACATACTTGCTTCATATTCTTTATCTGTGCTTATTTTATTATTCTTCTTTTCATTGATGTATTTTTTATTTGAATCATTAAATCTTATTTTGTTCTCTGTTAGACATTGACAACCAGTTGATAAAAGGTCTCCAAAAATAATCATGTTAATATTTTTCTTATGTGCAAATTCAAAGATATTTTTCCCTGTCATAGTTGAACATCTTCCACAAGGATGAAATCTTCCATTCAATGAATTATCAATAACAGAATCATAATTTTTTTTTAAATAATGGTATTCTACATCTAATTTATTAGCTAAATTGTCAATATTATTTTTAAAAACTTTAGGAAGTATGATTGTTCCAGGATCAATTGTAATAGCTATTGGATTAAATCCTAAATATTTGGCTAAAATTAATGAAAAACTACTATCCACTCCTCCTGATAGTGCAACAACTGCTTGATGTTTATGATTTTTTTCAGCTTGCTCTTCTTCGTTGTTATCTAAAATTTCTTTGTTTAAGTAATCTTCTATATTGAATTTGTATTTATGCTTTATTTTAGACTCTAAAAGTTTTTTAAGATTTAAAATTCCTGTTAAGGTTTTATTCATATTCAAATTATTATTATTCATTTCAATGAATGAATTTAATTTATTTAAGGATAACATCATCTGATATTCTTTTAAAATAAAGTCGCTATGGCTTTCAATGTGAATTTTCCCAATGTTTAAATCTTCTTTCAATCGACCAACAACCCATCCTCCTTTTCCTATTATGGCTGATTTACTTCCTCTATCCTTTGTTATTATCCAAATTGTATCTGTCTTTTCATCAAGAATTATATCTTTAATAAATATTTTAGCTTTCTCATGTCCAATTTCATTTCTAATCCTATTTATCTCATTTATAATTAAATTTTTTGAGTATTGCATTTCTACACTTGCTTGAAGTTTATTAATTTAAGATTGTTGTTATTTATTTGGTCATCTAAATAATCAAGTAAGTTACAAAATTATATATAACAACAATAAATATATATAAGAATATTATCTAAAAATAATAGTAAATTTATAGGATATTTAATTTTTAATAATATATTTAATTATTTAATAGTCATTGTGGAAAAGTTTGTCATTTTATAAAATATTAATATATAATTTATTTTAAATTTGATTTAAAGATAAAATTTGATTTAAAGATATTTTATAATTAAGATTAATAATTGATAAACATTAGTGTTATCACTATAATAAGATAGAGGGTGTAAAAAAGTGTGGAGTTATTTGGAAAAATTGACTTTTATTTATAAATAAACTTGAAAATTTTAGAAAAACTCCACAAAAATTTACATCCTCATAAGATATTTAATTTCTAATATAAAAAAAAAAAAATATTGTAATCTAAGGAATCTATACATGGTCAATTTGGGAATTTTTGGAAATAAATCTGTTTTAGATGATTCAAAATTAGCTAAAGAAAATGTTCAGTTTGGAGTTGACTATAAAAGACTTAGTAAATATCCTATCATTGGAAAAGATCATGTTATACGTTCAAATAGTGTAATCTATAATGATGTAACCATTGGGGATGACTTTAGAACTGGACATAATGTTGTTATTAGGGAAAATACTAATATCGGGGATGATGTCTTAATTGGAACGAATACTATTATTGAAGGGAATTGTGTTATTGGTAGTAATGTTAGTATTCAATCTAATGTTTATATTCCTATTAATAGCTTGATTGAAGATAATGTATTTATAGGTCCGTGTGTTTGCTTTACTAATGATAGATATCCTGTTAGAGTAGATTATGATCTAAAAGGACCTAAAATAAGAAAAGGTGCTTCTATAGGTGCTAATTCTACCTTCCTATCAAATATGGAAATTGGAGAAGGAGCTATGGTAGCTGCTGGTGCCGTAGTTACAAGAAATGTTCCTCCTTTTTACTTAGCTATTGGATCACCAGCAAAGATTAAGCCATTACCAAGATTGTTAAGGGTTCATAATAGAATATAATTCTCATGATTTGATGGTGGTATCAAAAAAAATGTTAAGTGGTGAATACTGATGATTGTTAATGAGTGGTGTATGTACTGTGGTGAATGTGCTGGAGTATGTCCAAGAAATCTTATTTTATTAAAAGAAACTGATTTGGTTTTTGATGATTTTAGGTGTAATGAATGTGATATTTGTATTAGAGTATGTCCAGTTAGTGCATTAAAAAAATAGTGATATTATGATTGAAACCGATATTTTAGTGGTAGGTGCAGGACCAGTTGGTTCAATAGCTGCAAAACATGCTGCTTTAGGTGGGGCAGATGTTATTTTGATTGATAAAAAATCTGAGATTGGATCTCCTAAAAGATGTGCTGAAGGTGCTTCAAAGGAAGGTTTAAAGTTTTTAGGGATAGAACCACAACCAATTTGGGCTATTAATGAAATAAAAGGTATAAGATTAGTAGCTCCTGATGGGACTGATGTTTGGTTAAACGATGAAATAAAATTGCCAGAGGCAGGATATATTCTTGAGAGGAAAATTTTTGATAAGCATATTGCTATGGATGCTGGAAGAGCTGGAGCAGAAATTAAAGTTAAAACATTGGCTAAATCACTTAAAAAAGAAGAAGATTCTTACATTGTTAGCTGTGAATCTATGGGAGAAGAATTTGAGATTAGAGCAAAGATTTTGATAGGTGCTGATGGATCAGAGTCGCACATTGGAAGATGGGCAGGACTTAAAACTGGTATAAAACCAAAAGACATGGAGTCTGGAGCTCAATTTGAAATGTGTAATGTCAAAATGGAAGATTACTCTGTTTTAGAATTTTACTTTGGTTCTGTCGCTCCTGGCGGTTATGTTTGGATTTTCCCTAAAGGTGAAGATATAGCAAATGTTGGTTTAGGTGTTATCCAAAGCAAAACTGATAGATCTGCTTATGATTATTTAGTTGACTTTGTAAGAACTTGTCCAGCTACTAAAAATGCTAAAATCGTTGAATTGAATGTTGGTGGGGTTCCTGTTGGTGGAATGATTAAGGATCTTTCTGATGACAATATCTTAATTGTTGGTGATGCAGCAAGTCAAGTTATTCCTTTAACTGGTGGTGGAATAGTTAGTGGTATGACTTGTGGAATGTTTGCAGGAGAAGTTGCAGCTAAATCTATTAAAAGTGGAGATCACTCTAAAAAACAATTATCAGAATATAATAAAAGATGTAAGGATCTTTTAGATGATAAGATGAAAAAACATCTTAAAGTTAGAAATTACCTTGAATCTTTAAGTGATGAGGAATTAAACTCAGTAGCTACTGCTTTTCAAGATGTGAAATTCGAAGAGATAAGCACCACAGAATTAATTAAGAAACTTGTCAAGGTTTCTCCTAAGGCATTGTTAAAGTTGGGAAAACTATTTTAAATTATTATTATACCTTTAGAAATTTAAAGGGGGGGGTGGTGGTTCATGATGATCAAAAATGAGTTGTTATGTATTTTTTGGGGTTTCGTTTAAATTGTATAATCGATTACTATAAGTTTTTTATTTAATATTATGTAATAGTTAATTAAAAAATAGGTCTAAAATTTTTTTGAAGTGATTTGTATGGAGTATAGTTTAAATAAAAAGATTATTTCAGAGCTTGTTGGAACTTTTCTTTTGGTGTTTTTTGGTACTGGTTCTGCAGTTGGAGCTGCTTTAATGGTGAATAAGTTTATCCCTCATGGAGGTATAGGTGGTTTAGGTGGATTTAGTGAATGGTTAGCTGTTAGTTGGGGTTTTGGAATTACAGCAATAGGTGTAATCTATGTCTTTGGGAAAATATCTGGAGGACATGTCAATCCAGCTGTTACAATTGGTTTACTTGCTACTAAAAACATATTCTTAAAAGATGGAATTTGTTATATCATAGCTCAGTTTATTGGAGCTACTATAGCATCAATAGCTGTTTTTACTATTTTTGGAGAGCCTGGAGTTCTAATAGGACAACTTGGTGCTAATGCACCTGCACATGGTATTAGCTATTTACAAGGGTTCCTCGCTGAAATAGTAGGTACATTTTTCCTTGTTTTGGTTGTTATGGGTGTAGCTGTTGATAAAAAAGCAGATCCTGGGATTTATGGTCTTACAATAGGTCTTACAATTGGAATAGCATTAACATTTTTAGGTCCAATTACTGGTGGATGTATTAATCCTGCGAGAGGATTTTCACCAATGTTGATAGATTTTTTAACTGGAGGAGTTAACCTTTTTGGATACTATCCAATGTTTTTATTTGGTCCAATTATAGGCGGAGTAATAGCTGCAGTACTTTATAACTTTATTTCACAGCCAAATGCAGAATAATAATAATAATAATAATAATTGATTTTATCTTTTTTCTTAAATTTGGTATTATAATATAGACTATGCTCATTGGTAGTGACCCTTTTAACTACTGATGTTTCCGTGTATATGTTATGGGAATGTTAATAGTTCTTTTAAAGACCATAGATGGTAAGTTCCTTGCAGACATCATTGGTGTCCACTTTATCGTCTTCTTAGAGAAAGATATTGTTTTTCTTGTCTTCTCTTGTTTTCTTGTCTTAAGTTTAAGTTTTCTCGATCAATATGAGCTGGAGATTTGAAAACTTTCAATATTCATCTGGATTTCCATTATACTATCTTTAAAAACATTGACTAATTTCTGATCTACTCTTTCTTTTATTACTATGCACATATTTTAATTCTTTCATAGGTGATTGAGATGTGTTTTAGGTCTTCCTCTTTACTTGTTTTAAAACTCAACAGCATAAATTGTATCTAATCAAATAAATGACTTTTTGTAAATACACTCTAAATCGCTACCAAATAAAGGCAGTTTATTATCTGGATTCTATCGCATGTTTGCTTTACAAGTTTCAGATTTCTAAGTCATATCTGATGGGGGTAGATACAAATTAATACTGTGTTCATATGGCAATTAAGTAAAACCA
Organism: Candidatus Methanovirga basalitermitum; assembly: GCA_031284445.1. GTDB lineage: Archaea > Methanobacteriota > Methanobacteria > Methanobacteriales > Methanobacteriaceae > Methanovirga > Methanovirga basalitermitum. Next base: position 9,551 of record JAISZW010000006.1, read on the forward strand.
TCCTTCAGTTTTCTTAATTGACAATCCATACCTGGATATGCTTTAACATAAAGTCCAATTAGTTCATACAAATTCAAGCTTATCAAAAGCTATTTTCTTTTATTTAAAACTTTGTTAACTTTTTCAATGCTTTGCTAAAATTTGGACAATCTCTCTGCATATAGTGTCAACTTTAACTTCTAAAACTTAGGTTACTAAGGTTCATGCCTTTTAAAAGCATTTTTAAGAAGAAAAACAAAATGATAATAAGAGGAATGAGCTGTTTAATACCATGAAAAATATGCATATTAAATTACACAATCCTAAACCTGCATATAGTATGTATATACAAGAAAAAACGGTGAATTCCATTCTTTTAGGTTATACCTGTGATTGTTGATTAGAATCTATCAAAAAATTATTCGTATGGCATCTAGAACCTCAAGCCGAGGTCAATTTTGAACCCATAAGTTATGGATTTCGACAGCGAAGAGGAAGCCATGATGCTATGACTCGAATAAATGTAATAATATAAAGAGAGGAAAATTGTGCTGGGTTCTTAGTGAGATTTTAAATCTTGTTTTTATACCTTCTCATGATTATTATTTTAAATCAAATAAAAGGTTTCCCATTGTATTCTTTAATTGATAAGTTCTTGAAAGCAGGATATTATAGACAACCATGTATTTCATAATACTGAAAAAGGAACTCCAGAAGGAGGCATAATTTCACCATTATTTAGCTAATATTGCTCTTAATGGTATGGAAAAGATATTAAATATCACCTATCGTGAAGATACAGGGAAATATGGGTATGTACACTATGAAACTGAAGGTAAATATCGTATGCTTCGATATGCTGATGATTTTGTGATTTTCGCAAAAAACAAAGAAGATATTAAAGCAATATAATGATATTCTAAAACCATATCTAAAATGATAGAGGATTAGTCTTATCAAAATAGAAAACAAAAAAAATAACCCATATTAGTGACGGGTTTGATTTTCTGGGAATTTAATTTCAGAAGATACTAAACCAAATATGGGATACAAACATCTTAGTAAACCATCCCGTGAGAGTATCAAAAGAATTTAAATCAAAAATAGAAGGAATATTGCAAACATCACATGGGGGGGGGGGGGGTAATGTCGATGAGCTTATTAAAAGGCTTAATCCTTTGATTAAGAGAAACTGCTAACTATATGGAAACCAACTGTTGCAAAGAAAATATTTTCTCTAAAATGGATGATTACACATGCCATAAAGTGTTTAGATTTGTTAAAAGATTAAATCCTCGTAAGCCTATGAAATGGATAAAGAAAACCTATTTCCCAGCTTATGATGATGGAAAGCATAGAAGCAAATGGATCTTAAATGGATCCAAAGAAGGTAACAAACTAATTAAAATGGTTTGTACACCTATAAAAAGGCATTTTTATGATACAAATTAATCACAGCCCTTATGATAAATCCAAAAAAGAATATTTCAAGAAACGAAGATTCTCACATTAACAGATGAAGATATGCTTGAGCGGTTTATCATGAAAATGACACGAGCCGTTTTTAGGAGAGTTTAGGAGGGAAACCTCCTGATTTTATCCGACCCTGTTTTTATTTTTATAAAGTACCATTACCTATCACATCACCGTTTTCATATTTTACCATAATCTTTTACAATCCTTATATTGGACAAGCAGACATCCACAATTGGTTTAGGACCACATTTACCCATAAATAGACACCTCAATTATTTATATATATCTATGGGCATAAAAACCATATAAAACTTAAGTAATATAAAAGTATACTATTCAATCTTGATAATCTATGAAAATGTTAAGCTCTACGTTAAACAATGCTAAAATATAGAATTTATGTCCGTTAATTTTGATTAAATGGTTTTTATTGTAGGACTGATGAAATTGGATATATTAAATATTTTCTCTATATTTAGGCTTAATATGTTAAATAAAAGTTTAGGAATTTTCATCAGATATTAGTTTTGGAATGCTCTCTCTTGGCTTTGATTTAAATAGAAATATGAACTATTATATTTACAGAGGTGTAAGAAATGAGAAGTACTATTTCATATAATAAAAACCCTTTAAGAAAAGAAAAGCCAATTATTGATTTCTATAGTGTTAATACTACAACCATTTACTCCTACATGACTATATTTTTAGTTTTAATGATTTTATTAGGTAGTGTACTATTTGTTGTTAGCAATCATCCACCCAACATAATTTAAATCCAAAAAATCATGTATGTAGCTATTATGAATACTATTCACCTTTATTTCACTTATTAAATTTTAACTCCCACATTTTTAGTATTCTATAATAGCTATTTTTTTTTAATTTTATACATGATCAACTAAAACATCTTGCTGTAACATAGATGAAATGGTTTTTATTAACTTTTCTGGGGTCTAAATATTTTTTTACTTAAGTTCCCTGATTTACATTCCCCCATATTTTGCATTATAATCAACATAGACATATTTGAGTTCTTTATCTACCATATTTTCAATTTTATGATGATAATCAGATGGGAAAAGACTGGATAAGTACAATGTGTCTTTTTTTATCACGATTCTTTCAGTACAATTAAGGTTATATAGTTCAATGAGAAAGTGCTGTAGTAAAATCAGAATTAATAGCTTTTATAAAGAAATTACCAATGCTGTCAACTTAAGGATTTTATCGCATAGAGTATAATTATTTTAGAGGGTGTAAAAAAGTGTGGAGTTATTTGGAAAAAATTGACTTTTATTTATAAATAAACTTGAAAATTTTAGAAAAACTCCACAAAAATTTACACCCTCTTATTTTAAATATATATTTATATTGATAAATATTATATTGATAAATAATTGAAATAAAAGAATACGAAATTTCTTCATATTCTCTATATTTAAATCTTTTTTCATCTTTCTAAATGCTGGAATATTCATGTTGTATATTGTTTAGTCTGATAAAATCAGGAGGTTTCCCTCCTAAACTCTCCTAAGAACGGCTCGTGTCACTTTCACGACAAGCCGCTCAAGCATACTTTCACCCATCAATCTTAAATATTAATGGCACTATATATCCGCTGTTGTAAAATTATTTGCATACTATATTAATATTGTATGGGGTTGAGGACTCTGTAATAATAATATTATTCGGAGTGTTCATCTTCTGAGAGCATCCTTTTAATAATTTACTTTTCATTTTATATTCATCTTCTACACCAATTGAAATATCAGCAATATTTCTATTACATTCACAAAAGAATGGTATCCGTTCACAATTATTATATTATTCGATTTCCTGCTACTTTTAGGTTAATAACAGCATTCACTTATTTCAATAATCCTCTATTTCGAAGTATTAGTTATCATTTTACAATCAAACCTACCTAAAACAATAACAAGAAGTTAATGTTTCTTGAGGACTTCAAGACTTATCATGTCTATTCTCTTCTCAGTATACTGATGATTTTAGGCTCAATCATTACACCGACAAATTATATGGGTTGTAAACTAATAAGTATACAAATAACTACTTATTTCCTCTGCCAAGACAACAGTAAACCTAAAAAATGGTGATGTATCCCACCTATTGCTTATAATAACGATGCTTATAAATTTGTTCACTTATCATTAGACATGTCATTTTCTCTAGCCCTTAACTATATGGATAATTATAGTTAATTAGACATTTCCATCATGGCTCTCTTAACCAAATCACTCAGTTAAGGGTTTCTAGGGATGAAATCCCACACAACTGGGATTAAAATATTTCAACAATATTTTACTGAATAATAGAGATCCTATCCTGTCGCACAGTAGTCTGAATATAGACAGTTATCTATACTTTCCAGAATATTAAATTTTTGGTTTGCAACATCATTTTTACAGAAGTCAAAATCAAGTATGTTTATTAAAACATGAGCTCTTAAGTCCTCTATTTTGCCTTTTTTAGCTGAATTTGAGTACTCTGTCAAACTTTTAGAAAAAGTTTGATTAAAATGTTTGTAGTTAAAATTTGAATCAAAACTTAACTTGCTTAATTGAGCGAATTTTTAATTCGCTGACAAGAAAAATTTAGGAAAATCTTCGATTTTTGGCAATCTTCGATTTTTCATGGTTAGAAAATCTTTGATTCTCTTAAACTTTTTTAAAGTTTTGTATGAAATGTCTGCCATCAGAAGCAACTGATCTTAATCCAAGATGCAATTTTTCTTTCCATTAATTTCACCTGCAATTAATTTATTTGCAATAATATCTACTGAAGCTATTAAATCATTATTTTCCATAATGACCGAATTTATAAATGACTTTAATTGATTCTCCATACCTTTACTTGCCATGTATTAAGAAAAAAGGTAGTCCTCCAAATGGGTTAAAAGATCTCATAATGAAAATCCTCCATTTGTTGTTTTTATTCATGAAATACATGAACAATAAGATCTTTAGTATAAGATAGCATATAAATATTACTTATAATAAAATTAATATTAATGAAATAGTTATTACTTCCAAAAAATATCATCATTAAAAATTCCACACAACACAAAAACCTTAAGTTGACAGCATTGAGTTTTATGTAATATATATTATTAATAATAGTTATAATAATAGATACAAGATGATACTTTATTAATAATACATCTTCGACTATTAATTTTAGAAGTCTATTGTTACTTATTTGATAAAATGAAGGCATTAATCGTTATCACTGGAAGAGGAATGGGTGGAGATGCAGTAAATGCATTAAACATTACCAAAGCATTGGAAAAAATAGGTTTTCAATGTGAAATAGCTTTAGATACTAATGCACCAGGATTATTATTTAAAAAAAATGGTTATTCATGGCATAAAATTCCTGTTCCTCAAGCAGGAGGTCATGCAGCCACGAAATTAAATATAATGAAAGCAGGAATAAAAACAATGAATGCTGTTCTTAAAACAAGAACATTAATTAAAAAATTAAATGTTGATGTTGTTGTTGGAGTGATTGGTGGAGGAGCTATTGTAGGCTGTATCTCAGCTAAGTTAGCAAAAGTTCCAGTAGTCGGAATAATTGATACTCCATTGGATACAAAAATTTGCACGAAATTAAACAAATGCATTGTTTTACCAGAAGCAGAAATGTTTAAACAGGATATTATCCCTGAAAATGTTCATAAATCTTATTTTCCACTAACAAAAAAGATTGAAAGGGGAGACGGTGAAAAAGCAATTGAGAAAATTGAAGAGTTGGATGTAGACAAAATATTTGATGAAAATAAGCCAAATCTACTTTTTTCCTCTGGTTCTTCATTATTTGAAGGGATGGCAGTATGTTTATCTAATTATTGTAAATATCTCAAGGAAAATAATAGATCAAGTGATTATAATCTTTTTTTAATTGGTAGTCCTCTTAAAGAAGAATATATGGATTTAATAGATGAAAAACAAGTTATCAATTTAGGATATATAAACTGGATAAGTGATCTTTATGAATTAATTGATTTAGCTATTTTAACAGATGATGGTGTAATGATTCAAGAATCTGTTGCTTGTGAACTTCCAGCCGTTGCATTAACAAGAGTAAAATATGGAAGGTACCACAATATGGAAAGTATATTTCCAGATGCAATATTAGAATCAGAATTAGATCAAGCAAATAATAAAATAGATGAAGCTTTAACTAATTTAGATAAATTAAAAAGTAATTCAAAGAGATATAGTAAGGAAGTTATATCTGCAGGTGAAGAAATAGCTAAAATCATTCTTGAAGAAGCAGAAAAATAAGATAAAGCTATTTACACAATATATACGATTATTTTCTAATTTTTTCATAACCTATAACTATAGACAGGTAAAATAATGCTTTGTTTAGATTTAAAATTATTATCCTGTTTCTAATTATAGAAAAATTTAGTGTTCATAAATTTTACTTATTAAACTATGAAAAGCATCCGTTGATGGATGTATTTCAATGAATTCTTCATAGAACTCTTCCATGTCATGTTTTGTTCTCATTAAATATGAAATATAAGCAATATCACTAACAGAAGATGGTGAAATTGCACCAGCCCAATAAATTTCCCTTGTCTTTGGATTAAACTTGATCTTTGAAATTCCTGTATCCTTTGTTAAAACTCTCCAAAAGTTACCTGGACCTGCTGGAACTGGAATAAGAACTTCTTTTTCATCATCATGTTTACTTTGATTGTTTTGAATGAAATCAATGCTTAAATCCAGACCAAAACCTTGGGGTATCTTTTTATAATCCATAAAGTTGGAGTATCCTGCCATATTTCTTCCAGCCACTATCCCTTCCATTCTTGCAACAGGTGTTAGATTCATGCCTCCTGTCACATCACCAGCAGCATAAACATTATTGGCACTTGTTTTCATCATATTATCCACAATGATAGCTCCACTATCATCAATATTCACTAAATTTTTAGCTATCTCTGAGTTAGGACTTCTTCCAGTAGCTAAAAATGGGGTTCCAACAAATTTATCCTCTTCACAAACAACCCTATTCTTTTTAATCTCAAGAATGTTCTGATTTTGATTGACTTTAACATCTGATAAAAGCTTTTTTACTATAAAATTCCTCAAATCATCATCAATTTCCTTTAAAAACTCTCCTCTTACAATAATATTAACATCACAACCAAAAGAAGAAAATAAACTTGATATTTCAGTAGCTATTGCTCCACCACCAATCACATTTAATTTTTCAGGCAGTCTGCTTAATTTTAAAATATCTGGACTTAACAAACTATATTCTTTACCTTTAATATCTGCCACGAACGGTTTAGAACCTGTAGCTATTAATAGATTGTCATATTCAAGTGTTTCTCCATTGACAAGAACGGTTTCTTCAAAGATTTCGGCCTTTCCATGAATAATAACATTCCCATGACTTTGATTTTCATTTGTATGGATTTTTCTTATGATTTCTTGTGTTTTTCTTATTTCGTTAACAATGTTATCATAAAATATTTCAAAATCTTCCCCTTTTACTAAACCTAAGTTTTCATATCGTCTCTTATTATTTAGAAAAATAGCTATATCTGATAAAGCACATAGAACCATACAACCTTCATTTAAACAATTCCCGCCAATATAGTTTTTTTCAATTAATGTAACATCTTTACCTAGAATTCCAAGCTCAAGAGCTGCTAATCTTCCTGCAGGTCCTGATCCAACGATTATATTCTTGGTTTTTGATTTACTGTTCATGTTATCACAATCAATAAGTTCAAATAATCATCTTTTGAATTTCTTCTTTAACTATTTTATTTACAACTTTCCCATCTGCTTTTCCCTTAAGTTCTTTCATTGACATGCCCATTAAAGGTCCTATAGCAGCCATTTTTCGTTCTTCGACCATATTTTTGTTTTTATCAACGATTTTAGTGATTATATTTCTCACATCGCTTTCAGGTAGTAGTAGAAGATTTAGTTTTTCAGATATTTTTTTATAGTCAATTTTTACTATTTCATTCTTTTCTTTTAAAATAGCTACTTCTTTTATAAGATAATTAACACCCTCTTTACTTATTAGTTCATCTTTTAATAATTTGAAAACAGATTTAATATCGTTGATGGTTAACAGTTCTGTGGCTATCTTATCTCTTTTTAACTCTTTTAGTGTATAGGCATAAAAAGAACCAACGGTTATTGGGTCGATTTCAAGTTCAGATAAAATCTCTTCAAATTCATCAGCAAATCCTTTTTTAATTAATTGATTTGTTAAATCTTCACTTATTTTGTATTCTTTAATTAATCTACTTTTCTTTTCATCAATAAGTTCAGGCAGATTATTTAAAATACTTGCCATTTTTCCTTTATTAATTTTTAAAAGTGGGATATCTGTTTCAAGATACATTCTATTTGCTGTTGGAAGGGGTCTCATATACTCACTTGTTCCATCTTCCAATGCCTTTCTTGTTTCTTCGGGAACTCCATCATAAGCCATTTTAACTCTCACCATAACTTCTTTTAATGCAAAAATAGCTACATCTTCATCTGCAGCCACAAATATAATGACATCTTCATTAGAAATGTTTAAGAATTTTTTTAACATTAAAACCTCATCTTCAGTAATTCCATAGGCAGGTAATTCATCAGTATGAAATATTCCAGATACACCATGTTTTTTAGCATGATCAGACAATTCAGTTCCAAATCTACGATTTGTTTGAAGTTCTAAGCCAATTAAACCATGAAAACCTTTTAAAACAATAGCCATTACAGATTTTGCCTTTGATATGATCTTAGATGATGTGTTTTTGAAAACATTATCAACATTAAAAATCTCATTTAAAACATTAGCATCCCTTTTTTCAATTTCATTTTTAATTTTAATAAGATTTAATTGTCTTTGAACCTCTAATTCAACCATTTTTGGAATCAGATCCAGATCTTGAACCCCTTTAATCTCCACACGACTACCTTCACTAATTGAAACATTTAAATCCTGTCTTATTGTTCCAAGTCCTCTTTTAACATTTGTGCTTCTTAATATCTGACCTAAAATATATGCAACTTCTTTAACTTCATAAGGATCATGGATGGATGGATCTGTTGTGATTTCAACTAATGGAATTCCTAATCTGTCTAAACGAAATGTAGTGAATTCATTATTTGTTGCCATTCTTCTTCCAGCATCTTCTTCTAAACAAAGGTTTTCAATAGCTATTCTTCCATAGTCAGTATCAATGTAACCATCAGTAGCTATTAAAGCTGTTCTTTGAAATCCAGATGTGTCACTACCATCTAGCACTTGCTTTCGCATTGTATGGATTTCATCAACTGTACTCATATTTAAAAGTGAAGCTATTGCAATGGACAAGTCTAATGCTTCTTCATTTAAATTATGAGGTGGTTCATCATCACTTTCAACCAAACAGGTTTCATAGTCATAGATTTGATAATAAAAACTCAAGTTCCTTAAAGATTCTTGGAGTGCTGCTCTATCAATTTGACCTAACTCACTTTGTGTAGGTCTTAAATATCTTTTGATTTCTTTATCGAATTTTTTATCACTAAGTTCATTTGAACATGAGCAAAATAGCTTAGATTTAGTATTAAGCTGTTGATGAATTTCTAACCCCATTTTAAGCCCTAATTCTTTCCAATTCATGAAATCACTTATTATTTTGATTTTAAAATTATTTTGTTTATTATATTTATAATTATATTTTGATTTGTCATGATTTATAATTATATTTTATTGATTTTATATTTTGTGTAGAGGGTGTAAAAAAGTGTGGAGTTATTTGGAAAAAATTGACTTTTATTTATAAATAAACTTGAAAATTTTAGAAAAACTCCACAAAAATTTACACCCTCTTTGTGTATTAAACTATATATATAACTATAAAAAAGTAAAATTATTTATTTAATAAAAAAGTATATAGTTATTATTAAGTTAAGATCTCATAATTAATCTACTTATTAATATTAAAATATATATAAAGTGAATATTGTAAAAAAATAGTTCATTAAACGGTGCAATATGTTTTTAAAAATTAGAAGAGATACATTGATAATACTATTACTTGCTTTCATGTTGATTTTTTCAGGAAGATTAATTAATTATATATCATTTGCTTCTTCTTATCAAAATAGTGACGGTATTCCGATTTCAGGGATTATGATTAAAGGTAATGATATTATTTCCATAGATTCTATAAAGCCAAATGTTGCAAATGCTGGTTTTAGAGTTGGTAGTTATATAAAAGGAGATATGCTAATAACTTCTAAAAAGTCTTTACCTTTAGATGAAGCCATACATAATGGTGAACTTTATGCTACATTTTCAACAGTACCAGGTACTAAACTGCAACCTATTGTAGCTGCTAACATTAAAGTAGATAATCAAACAGGTATCGTTGTTGTGAATGTTGTCGAAGATTTTTCAGGAGCAATTCGTAAAGAAAATTCAACTTAGTTTAGCTATTAACTATTTTACATTAAAACACTTCAAAATAATAATTAGTAAAAACAGAGGGATATTTTGAAAAAAAAGTTGTTATCATTGATTTTTTTATTGATTTTTTTATTGATTGGAAATGTGGTTGCTACAATGAATGTTCTTGTTATCACAGACCCAACAGGTAAGGATCCGAATGGTGCTACTGCTGGTAGTATGTCATATACCAAAAATATGTTTCAATCTACATTCTTAATGAGTAAACTTCATAGATATGCTATTTTATCAGGAGGTGAAGGATCAGAAGATTTAAGATTGCATTCTATTGTTAATGCTGCGATTACATTAGGTAGAGGTGGTACTGCAGCTCAAGCAGTATCAGTAACAAGTTCATCAGACCGTATATTAGTAGGTGGACCAGATATCGGTATTGCAGTAGGTGGTTCATTCGATGTTTATGTCATAGAAGTAGAAGACAATGGGAATATTAGTGTGACTCCACATTCTGGAGGTCTTGCAACTTTACCTCCAGGTAAAAAAGGAGCTATTATTCATTTAAGAAATTCAGTAGGTAATCCAAAGTATGGAACGGCTACAAGAGTTAGGGAAGAAACAGCCCTAAATATTGGGAAAATGATAAGAGATGGTTATCCTGCAACAGATATTATAGGAGCTATTTTTAAAGAAGTTTCTATTGATTCTGGCGAAGAACATGGTGGAGGGGCACTAAATCTTATTTCTGGTATTACAACAGGAGATATGTTTACACCTACAGAGTTAGACAGCTATGGCTATCCAATTAGCCAACCTTATAGTAAAGTTTGTCCTTATTGTGGCTGGAGTGTTGGATATCCAGTAGCAGATAGTTATACTACATGTCCTAATGATGGTACACCTTTAAATATAGTTTATGCATATGAAAGCTTGAAAAATGCTATTACTTCTTCAGACAATTTAACATCTGTGACAGTTTACTCTGATATTCCTGGAATTCCTCAAACTACTACTGAAATTGTTAAATCATCTGTTATGAAGAATGGTTATAGTATTAATGCTATTACAGATTCAATTAATAAAGGTATCAAAAGTGGTTTACTTGTAGGTGTCAATTACATTGAACCAAAGGATATTAATGTCAGAGAAGATTTAAAAGCCGTTGGTGTATACTTAACTCCTATTTCAGAATATAGAACATCTCCTCCATGGCATCTACCTTTAAATCCATTTATTCTCACCGTAATAGGGAACATACAAACTATCATTGGTATTATTCTAATTATTTTAGTAGTGTTTAGAACAATGTTGATAAAATCATTCCAAAGGAGGTAAATATAGAATAATTGAATTTTAATAAGACTTTTCGACCTTTATAAGTTAGGATAAATAAATATATATATATATATTACAACACCTTGTAATGTTAACAGCAACCAATATATGATTGGGAGTAAAAAAGTATGTATAGTATATATCTATAATTTTTATCATCTTCGTTTTAACATGAGAAATTACTTACTAAATTTAATTGAGTTAAAAAAATTTATTTTCTAAATAGATTAGAACAACATTCATTTTTAAAAATTTTAACTATTCTTTAAACTTTAATTAATAGAAAACAAATTATAATATAAATTATTAAATACTATTACAGTAATAGATAAATAGAAGTAAATTAACAAAATACTATATTTATAACCAAACCTAATAAAAGTAAACTAATTAGTATTAAATAGCAAAAACAGTTATGTGATAATATGGCATTGATTTTAATTCGTGGAGAAAACAACTCTAAGTTGTTAAATGCAATTGCAGACATTGAACGTCATGCAAAATTGAGACTTATATCAAAACCTAAAATCATTAGTGCAGCAATTGCAGATGATATAGTAGAAAAAATCTTAAAGGTTCCATTAAGAAGCAGATCAAAAGTAGCAACTTCTTTTTTTGTAAAAGAAGATATTACTTTAAGTATTATGCAAGTTAAAACCATTCATCCTCCTGCTCATGTTATAGTCGTTAGTGACGAATATGAGGAATATGAACAGCTGGATGTTATTTTAGATGAATGTCCTGATTTAAGAGGATATAATTCCAAGCCTGCAAATAGTGATCAACATAAAAACAAGTACAAAAACAATCACTATAATGATAGCAACAACCGTTACAACAATAACCATAATAACAGCAACAACCGTTACAACAAACAGAATAATAACAAACATAACAGTAACGATGATAATCTTTCTCAACCCACACAACTTAGAGATTATAAAAAAGATTATTTATCAACAAAATAGAACTTGCTATTTATTTAAGGTGAATTAATGCATGAATTATCAATGGCCCAAAGCATTATGAATGCTGTTATTGAAACCTCAGAAAAAAATCATGCCAATAAGGTTATTGAAGTTATTATTGAAATAGGAAAAATGACCATGCTTAATAGCGAGCAAGTCATTTTCATGCTTGAAATATTAAGTGAGGAAGAAGAAAATAGATTAACCCATGGTGCTAATTTTACTGTTGAAGAAATTCCAGTTGAAATCGAATGTTTAGAATGTGGTTTTGATGGAAAACTTGAAAATGCTGATTTAGATCCATATACTCCCATATCAAGATGTCCAAAATGTGGAAATTTTAAAGTCAATGTTAAAAATGGTAAGGATATTATCGTAAAAAACATAGTTATAGATAAATAGCCAAAATCTTTAAAAGCAAAGTCAGATATTTCCTTAGATTCCCTGTCAAGTAAAAATTTAGTCTATAGTATGTTACAAAATAATATGTTACAAATATTTTGACCAAACTTTGTTCACGAAGTGAACTTATAAAACAGGATATAAATTTCCTTAAATTCACTTTATGAATAAATCGAAAAATTTTTGTTTAAAAAACTTGGAGGAGATTTTATACATAAAATAGCTAATATTGATGTTCAACATAATATTACAAAAGCGAATAAGAAAATAGCCAATAGAATTACAAAAAAACTTAATGATTCAAATATTTTGGGTGTTGATTTTGTAGGAGCTATTGGTTCAGGAAAAACTTCACTAATAGAAGAACTTATAGAAAATATGGAAGGAAGTATTGGAGTAATAGTTGGAGATGTAATAAGTAAATTTGATGCTGGTAGAATCGAAAAATTTAACATTCCAGTAGTAGGATTAAATACAGGAAAAGAATGTCATCTTGATGCACATTTGGTGGAGCATGCTGTTGAAGAGTTGCCTTTAGATAAGATTGATTATTTACTCATTGAAAATGTTGGAAACTTGATATGTCCAGTAGACTTTGATTTAGGTTCCCATATTCGTGTCGTTATCATTAGTGTTAGTGAAGGAGATGATACAGCGGAAAAACACCCTTTAATATTCCAAAGTGCTGATTTAGTGATTATTAACAAAATAGATATTGCTGATGCCGTTGGAGCAGATGCTGAAAAGATGGTTAAAGATGTGAAAACTTTAAATCCTAATGTTGAAGTCATTAAAACAAGTTTAAAAAAAGGAATAGGGTTAGATAAAATTATAAATGTGATTAATCAATTCAAAAAAGATAGAAACTTAAAGTCAACAAAGTAACTGCAACTTCATGACATGTTCTATTAAATAATAAATTTTTGGGTCATCTACCCCTAATTGAGGTTAAGGGGCTTGGTATGTAATTAGATTCTAATGAATCCAGAGTTGTCATACCCTTTAAATCCCTACGAAGCATAGGTACATACTTTCCAAATGCTCTTATAAAAAATATTTTTTTGCAGCATTTGTATCTCT
>JAISZW010000044.1 GCA_031284445.1 Candidatus Methanovirga basalitermitum
TTCCATCCCTTGTAAACTTCCCATCGACCAAAACATAGTTATAAGGATCTATGTTTTTAATTACTTCAAAAAGATAATATTCAAACTTAAACACTCTTAATCAGCTCATTAGTTTTTTATTAATGATAAACTCATTAATAAAACTATATAACTCATAGTATTTAAGTTTTACTCTTTTAAATTAGTTTATAACTGAAATTATTATTACAAATAAATTATTTCAATGTGTAAAGTAAAATTTCATGGGTTAACATTGAAATTAATGTCATACGACAAAATAAAAAAAATCGAAAACCTTAAGTTGACAGCACTAAATTTATTTTGTGCATTTATTTATATGAATACAATACCACACGAAATTAACTTAATTAATTTGTCATGACAATAGTATATCCTTTAGATTTTTTAAATACATTTTTCGTGTATTGAATTTTTCACGATAGAGACATCCTGCTTTTTTACTCTAAAAATCTCTTTAACATTGGATGCATGTCCATGAGTTGTTCTTGAGCAATCTCTTCATAAAGCTTGTAGACAATACCTACTGTAAGTAAAACACCAGTACCCCCACCAGCAGCATTTGTCAAATCTGCACCAAAAGCAAGTAGACCTACAAATGCTCCACCTAAAACAGTTAAAGCTGGAACATATTTTTTTAACATCTTTTTAAGTTGAGTTTTACTACTTCTAAAACCAGGGACTTGAATACCCGAGCTATGAAGTTGTTCGGCGATTTTATCAGCACCTAAGCCACCAATTTCTACCCATAAAATAGAGAAAATTATACAGAAAGCCATGAAAAATATTCCATAAACCAGCACTCTTAAAGGATTTGTTGATAAAACATCAAACCTTGGGGTAGTAAGATACAATACAATACCATCAACAGGTTTTCCAGTATTAACATGACCTAAGATAGGAAAGCCAATCTTTTGAAAAACATTTGCCATAAGGGTTACATTAACAAGTAATGCACTTGTTAATATAACAGGCATGTTACTTGCATATATAAATTTAAGAGGGTATTTACCCACATTTCCACGAATTCTTCCATGCCCTCTCATTTGTCCATGAGAAATAGGAATTTCTACTCTCATACTCTCACCATATACTGCAATTAAGAACACAACAATCGTGGCTAATAAAGGCAAAAGTTTTGATGGATCTGGAGAACCTGAAATAATAGATTGAATAAATCCTGGAATCATCCCTGGCATTTGTCCTGGAGAAGCTGCAGTAGGTAAAAAATTTAAAGACCTAATAACAATCTCTTGTGAAACACCTGCGGCAATGAAAAGTCCTACACCACTTCCAAAACCCCATTTTGAAATAACTTCATCTAAGTACAAGATTAAAATTGCCCCTACAACAAGTTGAACTATCATTATCCACTCATAACTTGGATTTATAGGAGGTAAGTTTCCCATACTAACTAAAACAACAGCCTCAAAAATTGTTATGAGTATTGCAAGAATTTTTTGTGTGCTTTGAAACAAAGATTTATGTTCATGTTTTGAAAGATCTAAATTTATCATTTTAGTTCCAACAAGAACTTGAAGAACAATAGATGAAGTAACAATTGGTCCAATACCCAATGTCATTATAGATTGAAAATTACCAGCCAATACTGCTCTTAAATTTGCAAACTGGTCAATAGCAGTACTACTTAAACCATATAAAGGTATTTGGCACAAAAAGAAATATAAGACTAAAACAATTGCTGTCCATTTGATTTTATCTTTAAACCCTTGTCTATGAATTGGTGCCTTAACTTGAGGTATTAAAGAAAATAAAGGTTTAAATTTCTCCAAAAACATTTTTTATCCTTCTATATTAGTATATTTAAAAAACCCAAAATTAATATTATAATGTTAAAATAGTATGGCTTCACCACCAGATTCTTGGATTTTCTCTTCAGCAGACTTTGAAAAAGAAGGTGATTTAATAATCAAAGGTTTTAATATTTTACCATTGCCTAAAACTTTATTATAACCTAAATCTGTAACATCAATAACAATGGAATCACCTTCTTTAGATGCCTTTAAATTCTTTAAAAATTTTTCAGATTTTTCATCTAAATAATTTAAATTAACAGGAATAACCCTATTAACAGTAGTTTTATTTCTTTTGAAACCATGCTTACCATAATGTTTAGGATCAAATTTAACAATCCACGACCAATGATGCTTTTTACCTCCAGCTTTACCTTTACCACCTTTATTACCAGCTCCTCGCCTTTTTTTAGTACATCCACCACCGTTAGACCTTGAACCTCTTAATTTATTAATTTTACGTTTAGTTCTAATCATCTTTTCACCATTTAAATCATTCTTTTTAAAAGAGTATTAATAAAGTTTCCTCTAAATCCCAAAGACCCACCTTCGTTGAAAGATTGTCTAACTCCTTCATAACCTTTTCTTGGAGGATGTAATCTAAAAACTGGTTTCATATCAATATCCTCAGCCTTAATCTCAGAATTTAATAGAGCATCTGTTAATTCTTCGATAGATGAACAATCAGTATTTTCTTTAATATATTCTTCTGTAATAGCTATATTACCAATTAATTTGCCTCTTTTAGATATTACATCTTTTAATACCTCAGGTTTAACCTCTCCCCAAGTAATGTAGTCTTTTACTTTTTGAAGCATGCCTTTGTAACTTGGATTATTTTGAATTATTACCCCATGATTTATCTTATTAAGTCTTAACATATTTAAAGTATTAGCAACATCCTTTTTTACACCAGTAGTCCCTCTAACTCTAACTACAAAAAACATTTTTAAATCCTCTCCTATCTATGAAAATATAGCTGTATCTCCAACTACCTTTTCAGTTGATTTAAACTTATTTAAATTCTTCAATGCTTCAAAAGTAGCATTAGCAAAATTCACAGTTGTCTGAGTTTGACCACTTGTTTGAGACCACAAATCATGAAAGCCCGCAAGTTTCATAATGGTTTTACCAACATTACCTATGACAAGACCTACACCTGCTGGAGCAGGAATTAAAGCAACTTTAACACTACCAGTTTTACCATCAACCTTAAAAGGAACTGTATGCTGCCTACCACATACACAACCCCAATCCCCACAACCTCTTTTAACCTTAATAATATCATATTTTGCATTGTCAACAGCTTTACGAATAGCTGGACCTACTTCCTTAGCTTTGCCTTGACCTAACCCAACATATCCATTCTTATTACCAACCGCAACAACTACTCTGAAGTTAACCTTTCTCCCAGATTTGTGCATTCTTTGAACAAGATTAACATCCATGACTTCTTCCTCTAAATCTGGAAGTAGTGCATCAACAATTTCTAATTCCATTATTGGTAAACCTTTCTCAAAAATTTCATCAATATTTGTTATTGTTTCCTCTTTAACCATGTTACCAAGCTTTGTTTTAGGTTCCCAATCTTCCATATTAAAACTCATAATATAACCTCACAATTAAAACTCTCTATCAATTTTATCTTTAATTTCATCAAAATGTTTAGGTAAATCAGTAGGTTTTAATCCTCTTTCTAAGTACTTTGAAAATTTTTTCTTTAAATCCTCATCGCTTAAATTTTCAGCATAATCAGAAACATGTTTACCAGAAATCCTACTCTTATCAGGTAAAACAAGTTCTCCATGAGGAACATTTAATCCAGCATCAACAGCACCTTTAAGTGCAGCGAAAACTCTTGAATTTTTAATCGCCCTTTTTAAACCAATATCTAAAATGGCATCATTAATACCAGCTTTAAGTGCCTTTTTACCACAGAGATAGCCAGTTAAATAAGCAGCACTTGTATTTTTAGCTCCTCCCCACCATTCTAATCCTCTTAATTCTTTAGAATGAGCAGATGTAATGGTTTCATCCCCATTTTCTCCTACAGAGATTATTTGTGCAATTACATTAGCATTAGAAATTCTAACTACCAGTCTGTACTTATCTAAATCTATTAATTTTATTCTTGTACCGTAATCAGTTTTTCCTTCTCTTCTTCTTCTAAACGGTAATTTATATCTTGATCCATGTGCCAAATAAATTCCTCCTATTTAGTCAAATCATGATCCTTAGCATAAGTTTTCATGTAAGATTTGCTTCTAAAAGCACCACCTTTAGCCATTTTATACAGTTTACGATAGGTAGTAGAGTCGATTTCTTCTGATTCTCGCATAGATTTAAGATCTCTTCTTAAAGCCCTGATAGTTGTCATCCATGCTTTTTTTTTAGGATTACGGGCATTTTTAGCTCCTTTAATACTACCTCTTCCTTTTCTTCGTCCTTTTTGCTTTTGAGTAGCTAATTTTTTAGATCTATAGCTACTAATTCCTTTTTTAGGTTTAGCTTTTATAACATTTGAAAGTATTAGCTTCTTAACATCTTCTCGAGTCATAGCACCAGAGACTTCCTTGATTTTTCCTGGATCAATCCAGACTCTATTAATCCCAACTTTAAGTACACTTGCAGCTAACCTTTTTTGAGTTGTGAGATTCACAATAATCACTCCAATATTAACTAAACTATTAATCATTGAAAACATTAATAAATTTTTCAATCCTATAAACTACATTTAATCCTCAATTACAGATTCCTCTTCAGATTCATCAGTAGCATTTGAAACATTAGATTTAAGATTTTTTTGAAATGTTTTTTTATTTAATATTTTAATACTTAATTCTTCTGCCCTTTTTACAATTGTAAATTTTTTTTTATTACCAACTGAAGCTGCAATTCTTGCTGCTTCGGTAATAGGATCTAATTTTTCTAAATCATTAAGATTATGAATAATTACATCTTTAAAACCAGATGGATGAAGATTTCTTGTTAATTTATTAGAACCATATCCAATAGAAGGCATTACAGGCTTTCCAGATTCATATCTCCTCATTTTACTGGATTTTCCTCTTGGTTTTCTCCATTTTATACCTAACTTTTTATATCTTGAATATTCTTGTCTTTTAAACTTTTTATTCACTATATCACCATCTATTTCTTACCTACAAGATATATGCCATCTTGGAAAACACGCGGGTCTTTTCCTTTAATTTTAGTAGCTTGTTCTAAGTTAGCCATAGTTTGACCAACATCTTCTTTATTGATGCCAGAAACTAAAACTTCATCTCCTTTAACATCAATTTTTGCAGAACCTACGATTTTAGCAAATCTTGGATGTCTTTCACCAATGAAATTTTCAATAGTGACTCTATCATCCCCAACTTTAACAGTCATAGGAAAATGAGCAAAGACTATTTTCATATTATATTTAAATCCATCAGTTACACCAATTATCATGTTTGATATATGTGCTTTAATTGTGCCAATCATAGACTTGTCTGTTTTTTTAGGAAAGCGAGTTGTTAAAGATAAATTATTTTCATTTTTTTCAATAGAAACATTAGGGTAAGTAAATCTTCTTGATATTTCTCCTTTAGATCCTTTGATGCTTATATTGGTATTTTCTATGTTAACTTCAACATCTTCAGGAATTGAAATTTCTTCTTTAATAATCGTAGCCAATACCATTTTCATCACCTTAATACATATAAGCCAGCAATCTACCACCAATTCCTCTTTCCTTCGCTTTTGAATGAGTCATTATTCCATCAGGAGTGGTAACTATTAATATACCAAAATTTTTCGCTGGTAAAAATCTTTTTTCAAACTTTTCAAATTCATCTTTTTTAACAGAATGGCGAGGCTTAATAACACCACATTGATTGATGTTACCCCCTAATTCAACTAAAAATTTTCCTGCTTTTCCATCATCCATATACTCAAATTCATCAATGTAATTCTCATTCTTCATTGTATTCAAAACTTGTCCAATAAGTTTAGAAGCAGGAGCAACAGTACATGAACTATTTACTTGCAATTCGTTGTTCCTAATATTAGTAAGAGCATTAGCAAGTGGATCCATAAGCGTCATAGATATACCTCAATTATATTTTTTAAATCCTATTTTCGGAGCAATTTCTCTAAAACATTGCCTACATAACATAAGATTATATTTCCTTATCATTGCAGAGTGATCCCCACATCTACTACATTTTCTTGATCCCTTTCCATATTTTCTTGGCAAAATATCACCTTTATTGAATTATTCAATATTAACATTAAAATTATCTTCCATATATTTAATAGATTGATCTTTTTTAACCATATGTCTTGCAGGAATCCTATTTTTTCGTATTTTTCTACGTTTAATCCTGTATCCCAGCTTTTCAAAAGTAATATTCACATTAATTCCAAAAATCCCTATATCTGGATCATATCTAATGCTCGGCATGTCAATATGCTCAGCTATTCCAAAAGAAAGGTTCCCTTGATCATCAAATTGTGACTTATTTATATTATTTCCAATACCATCTAAAACCAATTTAATGGCATTATTTGCTTTTTCTCCACGAAGAGTTACTTTACATGCAATAGGTTGGCGTTTTCTAATACCAAACTCAGGATTAGTAACTTTAGAAAAAGTTTTAACAGGTTTTTGCCCAGTTAAAGATTTTAATAAATCAATAGCTCTTGATAACCTTTCTCCAGATTCACCAACACCTATATTCAAAGTGGCTTTGGATATAATAACTTTTTCCATAGTGTTCATTTAATTACCTCCAGGAAGCAAAATTTCAGGACTATCTTTACCTATAACAAATGCATAATCCTTTAAAGTCAAAAACTCTTTTTTCTTATCATTTTCAACTAAAGTAGCATTTTTATTAGAAGATTCATTAATTATAATTTCTTTAATATAACCAATTTCTCCAGTATGCTTACCATCAGTTACTAAAACAACTGCACCTTCTTGGAAATTGTAAACTTCTAAGATCTCTTGATTAGGAATTTGTAACTTAACAACATCTCCAACATTAACATCTTCACCAGAAATTATATTTCTACCATCATGCAAGTTAAATTGATTTAAACCGCTTTTTAATATGGTTTTATTAGAAACCTTACATAGTTTAAAATTAGCATTTTCAACAGTAATGGGCTGAAGAGTCAACCGACCTTTTAAATCAGGAAGAACTCTATAAACATCCTCAGTTTTTGGAATTTGAATTACGTCCATAAATCCAACAGGGAATTTATAATCTTTAATAATTCTGCCATCAACCAAAATATTACCAGTATTAATAATTCTTTTAGCTTCTCTTGCATTGTCTACTATTTTTAATATATCTCTTACAACAATTAATAAAGATAATGAACTTTCCACAGAATGAGAGCCAGGAGATGGTTTAACAGTCCATTTTTTTTCTTTTGGATGAATATTCCAATTTTTTGGTGCTTTAAATCTTTTTAGATGTTTCCTTGATCCCATATTCGCCATATCATAACTTCCTATCTATAATTTTATCTCTGAAATCATCTTTCATTTCCGCATCAATAATCAGAAGGTTTGAAGGGTGTACTGGTAAGAAAACATTGGTACCATCTGTTTTAGTTATAGTGACACCATCAATTAAAACTTTATAATTCTTATAATCTACTTTTTCTACTTTTCCTTCACTATTTCTAAAATCCCCACGAACAACTTGAACCTTATCACCCGACTTAACAGGTAAAGATCTTCTACCATAATCTTCTTGTAACTCTTTACTCAAATTAACACTCATTCTTTTTCTTCGAGCATGTAATGGTGCATTGTAAAGAGATTTTCTCTGTTTTCTTGGTTGTTTTGACATTGAATCACCTTAAACTAAAATACTCGCAACACTACCAATACTTGACCATCTATCAGCAGCTTCTTTAGCTACAGGACCTCTTATTTCAGACCCCTTAAGAACTCCTTCTGGAGTTATTATAACAGCAGCATTGTCTTCAAATTTTATTCGTAAACCATCAACACGCATATATTCTTTTTTTTGCCTTACAACAATAGCATTAACTATTTCACGTCTCATATCTGCTGTACCTTTCTTAACAGAAGCAACAATAAGATCTCCTACACCAGCTGAAGCAAGACGTCTACGAACTCCCTTATAACCTTTTACAGAAATTATTTCAATCTCACGAGCACCAGTATTATCAACACACTGAAGATTAGCTCCAATGGGTAGAGACTTAGAAACATTTGATTTAATTGGCTTCATTCATTCATCTCCTTTTAATACTTCTACCAAAACAAAATGTTTTGTTTTACTTAAAGGTCTACATTCAGCAATTTTTACAGAAACTCCCATGTTGACATTAAAACAATCAGGTTTATGAACACTAATCTTAGATTTTCTCTTTTCGTATCTTTCATACTTTTGAATAAACTTATAATAACTTCTTTCTATAGTAATTGTCCTATCCGATTTATTACTAATTACTGTACCTTCAAGAATCTGTCCTCTAACAGATAAAGTCCCATGAAATGGACAATTAGGATCATTACACACATTTTCTGGTTCTGGAACATCTAATCCAATCATTTTTATCACCAGGTATACTTTATTAAGCTATATTTTTTTAAATTTTTTTTTAATTCTATCTTCTGGAGAGCTGACTAAAATCTTTCCTTCAATTTCAATCCATTTACCACTTGGAATTTTAAAATGAAAAATTGAATTTTTTTTAGGAATCATTTTTTGACTAAAAAAAGTATTTTGATTTAAATCATTTCTAATTTTATCATGACTTACATCAATAGAGAAAGTTTTTTTTGTCTCATCTACAACATTACCACACAATCCAATTAATGATTTATTAGAACTACCTGCAACCTCAAGATACAATCCTATTAACTCATGACGAAATATATTTTTTGAAGTTATCATAATATCATATACACTTACATAGCTATAAAATATTTTTCATAGTCAAATATTAACTAATCTATACCATTATACATAGTTATATATCTTCTTAGATAACTAACAATAATTTAACTAATTAAAAATTATAATTCATGATATGAAAATCTAATTATGGGATAAAATAGTAAATAAAACTTTTAATATAACAAAATAACTTATAAATAGCTTAATTTTTTAGCTTATTTTTTTCTTTTATTAGGTCTTCTATTTTCTTTGATTTCAATTGTATCTGAAGAAAATCCCATATTTGATAAAACATTTTTAACCTTATTTTTATGATCTCCTTGAAGTTCAATTTGACCTTTTTTAGCTGTTCCACCACATGCACAACTGGCTTTAAGTTCTTTTGTAAGGTCTTTTACATCAATATCATGTTCATCAATACCTTCTACAATAGTCATAAGCTTTCCAAATCGTCTTCTTACAGTAAAAACTTTAACAGTTTGAACTTCTCTTGCAATTTCTTGACACACACAAAGTTCTTCTGGAAGACCACAAACATCACAAACTTTCATTTACCTTTCCTTCTGTTTTTGAGCTACAATTGTAATAACACGAGCAATAGTTCTCTTTAACTCTTTTATTTTACCAGGATTCTCATTAACTCCTGATGCAGAACTTTTTGATATATTATTAGCTAACTCCTTTTTAAGTTCATCTAACTTTTCTTGAATATCCTCAATGTCCATTTCCCAAATATCCTTACTTCGTAAAATCACCATTTAAATACCTCTACAGTCAATTGTCATCAAGATTTTCGATTTCTTCAGTATCATCGGAATTTAGATCATCTAAGTCTACAAGTTCCTCTATTTCTTCAGTATCATCAAATTCTTCATCATCAAGATCTTCTAAGTTTTCAACTTCTTCAGTTTTCATAGATTCATCATAAGATACATTTAAATCATTGCCCACATTTTCTTGAACATCTTCAACTTTTGGAGCTAAAATATCAACCTTATCAGGCAAATCTGCATCTGCTGACATGATCCTAACAAATATTCCTAAAACACCTGGTTTCAGTTGAACAGCTGCAAAACCTTCTTTAACTAGTCTAATTGATGGTTCACCGCATTTTTTTATGTATCCATCAATAAATTTAGCAGTCGCTGATCTTGAACCTCTTATTTTGCCAGAAATAGTAACTTCTACACCTTGTGCACCAGCACCCATTATTCTGCGTATTGTTGAATAAGCAACTCTTCTAAAGTGCATTCCTCTTTGTAACATAGATGCAATTTTATGAGCCATGATTTTAGGATTAAGTTCTGGGACATCAACCTCTTTAACTTCAACTTGAGGATTATCAAGATTAAAATTATCTTTTAAAGTTTGAGTAATAGCACGAACAGTTTTTCCACCTCGCCCTATCACCATACCAGGTCTTTCAGCATAAACAAGAATTATGGTACCAAGAGGATTAACTTGAATATTCATTCCACCATAGCCAGCTCTTTCAAGTCTATTTTCCAGATACTCATCAATTTTAGTTCTTTTAAGACCTTTTGTCACAAAATCTTTTTCAATCATTATGTTCCTCCATCACAACCACTTGAATGTGTGTTGTTGGTGTATTATTTGGTGTTGATCTTCCAAAAGCTCTTGGAGTAAATCCTCTAATAATTATTCCCCTATGACTAGATATATGCTCAATGAACAGATCCTCAGTATTCAAACCTTCGAATTCAGCATTTGCTTCTGCATTTTCTAAAACCTTTAATATTGCTTTACAAGCTTTAACAGGATACCTACCAGTAGCCCATCCTTTTAATCCTTTCCTATGTCCAACTTTTTTATTATGCCTCTTAAAAGGTATAGCTCTCTTCATTTCAATAACATCAACCAAATAATTTTTAGCTTTACTAAGTTTCATCCCTCTCATTTCTCTACAAATCTCAACAGAATGTTTAGGAGAAATTTTAAGGGTTTTTGCCATTGCACGAGCTGTTTTAGGTTTATCATCTCTATTATAAGCATATTTATTTCCCATGATTTAATCTCCTATTTAAGAGGTACAAACATTGAAGACCTTGTAGCTCCCATACCTGGATCACCATGTTGAACTTTCACCCTTGTAGGTGCAAATTCTCCAAAATAGGATCCAATCATTTCTTGAGTAAATGTAACTTGAACAAATTCTTTACCATTATACACTCCAAAAGTTGTGCCTACCATTTCTGGAAGTACAATCATGTCCCTACAATGGGTTTTTATAACTACAGGCTTTCCACCTTTATTTTGATTTCTACGATTTTTATTTAACTTTCTCATTTTATCAAGAACATTTTGTTGCCTTGGTAAAAATCCTCTCTTTAAAGATCTTCTTTGTCTTGCAGGTAATAACTCAGCCAATTCCTCTAAAGACATTTTTTGAAGTTCTTCTAACTTATATCCTTTATATTTAAATATCTTTTTTGCCAATAAGTCACATCCTAATTATCTTCTTTTCCCAGTCCTTTTAGCTGCAATAGACCCTACTTTTCTTCCTGGAGGTGTATGTCTTGAAACAGTTGTTGGTCGTCCAGGATGCTGTCTATTACCCCCACCATGAGGATGGTCAACTGCATTCATAGCTACTCCTCTAACAGTCATTGGAACTTTACCTTTAGCTTTCAAAGCATGCCACCTTGCTCCTGCTTTAAGGAATGGTTTCTCTTTTCTTCCTCCACCTGCAACTACACCAATAGTAGCTCTGCAATTAAGGTTAAAAGATTTTAATTCTCCTGAAGGTAGTTCAACAACTGCCTTATCAGAATCACGAGTAATTAAAGAAGCATAAGTTCCTGAAGATTTAACAAATCGCCCTCCATCACCAGGTCTATTTTCAATACCATATATTAGAGTTCCTTCTGGAATTTCACTTAAAGGTAATGTGTTACCTAAATTTATTGAAGCTGAAACACCATATTCTACATCATCATCAACTTGAATACTTTCTGGTGCCAATATATATTTTTTCTCACCATTTTCAAATTTAACATCAGCAAGAGGTGCGGTTCTTCCAGGATCATGAACAATATCTGTAACTTTACCTTTCAAAACTCCTTCTTTTTCTATTTCATCATATAATCTATATCTTATCTTATCTTTAAAACGATGAGAAGCACTACGATATCGAGGTGTTCCTCTACCTCTTCTTTGATGTATTAAACGTTTCCCCATTAAAAATCCTCCAATTAGAATAATCCCATTTTAGTAGCAACATCTTCTGCTTTACCTTCTTCAGAAAGTTTGATAAAAGCTATTTTTAAACCCTTGGAATTTATATGTGTGTTGACACTCTCAACTTCTTCTTCAAATAGTTGCCTAAAAGCTTTTTTAATCTCTTTTTTATTACTTTTCCTTGAAGTGACGAAAGCAATTTCATTATTTTTATCAATTAGATTAGTTGTTTTCTCTGTAAAATGAGGTCTAATCATTACTGAATACGGATCCATAGTTTTCACCTTTACTATATTTGAATAATTCTCATAATATATGTTCTATGATTTAGTTTTAATCAAACTTTTTTCACGGAATATGTGGACGAATGAACTTTAGAAAAATTTTTAGTATTGCTGAAAGCAATTTAAAAAAAACTCGATTGTTGCAAAAGGTAAATTAGCAAGTTTACTAACAAGACAAAATTTACAAAGATTTTTGATTTTCTCATGCCTATAGGACTTTAGTTATTCGCTTTAAGAGTTTGAATTATGCTTATTTGAATAATCCTCCTAATTGTTCTATAGCAGAAGTAGTAAATACTGTTAACCTTCCTGGTTGAGTACCAGGTGCTAACAATTCAGCATTTAAGTTCCGAGCAGATATCACATCAACCCCAGCATGGTTTCTTCCACCTAATCCTATTCCCTTATCTTCAGCCACAACTATTAAAGGTCCCTTAGGATTTCTATATTTCCTTCCTCTCATCTTACCTTTACCTGCTTTGATGTGTCTTCCTTTTTTAGCTCTTCTTATATCATCATAGATGCCTAATTTTTGAAATATTTCACGAGCATCCTTAGTCTTTTTAATAGCAGATAATTCATCTTCAACAATTAAAGGCACTTGTCCAATATTTCCTATTTTGTGACCTCTATCTGTAACAATTTCAGAATTTGCAGTTGCTGCAATAGCTGACCTTATAGCAAATCTTCTCTCTTTAATATTAATTTTTTCCTTATATTTCTTCTGAGGTCTTGGTGGATGTGCTTTTCTACCACCAATAGCTTGTGGAATAAATGCTGCTCTTGAACCATTTTTGATTCTTGGAACCATAGCTGATCCTCTACCAGAACCCCAAGATTCAGCAGATGTTCTTTTACCAGCCATAAGATTAGGACCCCATGGTTGTACTCTTGCTGTCTGTGAAGAAATAACAGCTCTTTTTATAAGATCTGGTCTAAATTCTTCATTAAAAATAGTTGGTAAATCAATTTCTCCTTTAACTTCACCCTCAATAGAATAAACATTAACTTTCATTTTAACCACTTTATAATAATTTAGACACCTTGCTTAGATTTTGTACTAATATAATTTATTTCGGGTGCATCGTTTGATTTACCATTATATCTTATAGCTTCTCTAAGAATAACCAGTCTTTTATTTGGTCCTGGAAGAGAACCCTTGACTAATATGAAGTCATTCTTAAGAAGACCATATTTAATAAATCCACCATCAGGATTTACTTTATCTACTTGAGAAGCATCTCCAATCTTTAAAATCTTCTTGTTGAATTCCGTTCTTTTATGATATCCCATTTGACCTGCCTGTGCAACAGTCCACATAGTCCTTGAAGGTGACCATGGACCTATTGAACCAACATGCCTTGCTTTACTACTTCTAGCAGCTTTCCCATATTGAATTCTAACACCAAATCTTTTAACAGGTCCTTGGAACCCTTTACCTTTAGTAACAGCAATTGAATCAACGAATTGACCCTCTGAAAAAACCTCATTTGCTCTAATTTCCTTTCCTAATAGTTCAATAGCAACATCTAACTTCTCTTCTACAGTTTTCCCGCCAATTCCAGATTCAAATATCTCAGGTTTCTTCTTAGGTACACTTGTTAACTTAGGATTAGTATGTAATAAAATTTTTATTTCAGTAGTATAATCTAAAGCATTATTAATCCTTTTAACAGCCTCAGACATGTTATAACTCTTAGGAAGTGATATTTTCCTTGAAAGAACTTCATCTAAATCATCGGCTATTACCTCAGTTATGACTTTTAACCCTTTAGTATCCCTTTCATAAGCTTTCACACCCATTACAACAACAGGTGGTACTTCTAAAACAGTTGCAGCAGTAGATACTTCCATCCCTTCAGTAGGAGAATTCTTTTCATTATCTACAATCATCAAATGAGTCATACCCACTTTGTATCCAGCAAATCCCAAAAGCTTTGGTTGATCATTTTGAGGCCAAGATTTAATTCTTGGTGTCTCTTTAGCAGATCTTTTTCGTGGACTATAAGCAACAGACCCCTTTCTTGGTTGATGATGTCTCGTCATTCATTTACCTCCTTATTTTTAAAAAAATATCATTTAAGTAATATTTATATAATAGATTTTTTATTATTTCATTTCTCTAACAATAGATTTTTTATTATTTCTCTAATTATATGATAGAATTGTCTTTATTATTTCTCATTTGCTTAACCATGGATCATCATATTTAAAATAGCTAATGTTGAAATTAAGGCTTCTTCAGTTCTAACAGTTTCTGTCCCTTGATCTGGAAGAGTATTCACATCGACAACATCCAATCGGGAATTTTTAATACTTTCACAAGCATTTTCAGAAATCCCACTATAGGGACCTCCAAACAATGTAGTTATACTTTTAGAATTAATAGCTTTAGATTTTAAATCATCAAAAATAGAATTTACTTCATGACCATATCTTGTTGCAAGTAAAACAAAATCATGATTAACTAATTTCAGACTATTTTTAAGAGTTTCTTGACTATATAAAACCTCATATCCCCAATATCTATCCATTGGTACATCAGGTGTTACTATAACTTCTTTGGCTATCTTAACAACCTTAAAACTAAAAACTTTGTTAACAGTAAGCTGTTCTTTACAAAAAACCAGCTTATCAATCCCAATATCTACAAAGGTTCCTTTTTTATTCCTTTTAACAGTAAATCCCTGTCGATATTGACCTAAATCGAATTCATCTACAGTAGGATGATTTGGAGTTCTAAGTGGTGGAAGTATTCCTACATGTTTAAGATCAGATTCAATAGGAAAAACCCTTTTTCTAAGATATTGGGGAGTATCCATATACTTAAGAAGTTTAGATATGAACTTTCCATCAGAATAGTTCCTATCCAAACTACTTCTATCTCTACTTAATCTATTCTTATCTGAACTAAGATTGCCCTTATCTGAATTAAGATTGCAAGAAGAATTTTTGGATGTATCTCTATAAATTACAACCTTACTCACACTAAAAACAGCCAGAGCCCTTCCAACAATCCCAATTTTAGAAGTTTTAAGCTTTAAATCCTTAGTTTCTGTTAAAAATGAATCTGGTAAAAAAACAGATAATTGTACTTTTTGCATTTAATAAACTTTATAATTAGTTTATATATAAATACTGTTATTGAGTTAGTATTGTTATTGAGTTATAGTTAGCACCAACAAATACAATCAAGCATTATATCAACTATAACACTTGTAGCTTGACTATCCTTCAACTTGTAAGTCCAAGGATTCCAAATTATTGTTATATTTCTTATAAGAGATCAGAGAATATGATTAGAGTTAAAATTTTAGACAACTATACATCACTTACAGAATAAAATGACTACAGAATAAAATGTCAAATTGACATTATAAAGCTTTTTTGGCTTGTAAGTATTTAAATGTTTCTATTAAATTTTAAAAAAAATAAGAACTCCAAGAACCTCAATAATCACAAAAAAGACAAAATTCACTATTATAAAATAAATAATCCATCAAAAATTGTTATTATAAAAATTTTTCATTTTCAACTCTTAAAACAATAACTTGAATATTTTTACTATTTTTTGTATGAAAATCATAAAGTTTAGGTATTGGAAAATCATATGAAAACTTATGAGTGATTCTACCACCTAAACTTTTAAAATAGCTATCTAGAAAATTTTCAGTTTTTGATATATGAAATGAATAAATAACAGGGGATAAATTCATTGACACTTGGATAAAAATTCTATCAGAACCCTTTTTACCCTTGTATTGAGATCCAAATGGGGGATTTTGAATAATAACATCAACAAAATCTAATATATCTTGATTAATAGATTTATTTAATTCATTAGATGACATTTTGTAAAATAAATTTATATCTCTATTTAAAAATATACAACTATCTATTTCCATAGAGTTAGCTGTTTTAATAGCTAAATCAACTGATTGCTGATCAACATCTATACCAACAGAACATTTAGCATTCAATAATGCTGAACCAATAGTAAAAATGCCTGTACCAGAACCTAAATCGAGAATATTTTTATTATCAATATCTCCTAAAGTATAAGCATTCCATAACAGATCAGCAGCTATTGTTGCTGGAGTAGAATACTGTTCTAATTTAATTTTTGGATTAGGATGCTTTGGAATTGCTTCAATCCTAATTTCCAAATCTTTCTTATTTTGAACCTTTAACATTTCAACCTAATTTAACATGATTTATACGAATTATAATTATAATTATAATTTTTAGATAATAACTAAAGGAGGCTGTTGCACAATTTTTTCATGAAAATCTGTGAACAACAGGGGCTATCCAAATTTTTACTGATGAAAGTTTATTAGTGTTATAATATCATTATCATCTAAGATAAAGAAAAACTTCGATTTGTTATCGAAGATAACTTAGGAAAATCTTCGATTTTCGGTAGTGACCCTTTTAACTACTGATGTTTTTGTGTACGTGGAATGGGAATGTTAATAGTTCTTTTAAAGACCATACATAGTCAGTTTCTTGCAGACATCATTGGTGTTACTTCATCATATTTTCTCCAGATTTTACCTTTTACGATTAAAATTAAGTTTTTTAAGAGGGATGTGGTAAGTGAGATT
>JAISZW010000067.1 GCA_031284445.1 Candidatus Methanovirga basalitermitum
GGGTGATAAATTAGCTGAAATAGATCCTTTAGTTAATTGGGAGTTTACTGCGACCAATAATCAGAGAAATCTATGATAACCACACAGAAAAAGGTGGAAGACCACAATACAGACGAAATTGTAATGTAAAAAATGTTGATTTTGCAAGCATGGTATGGTTTATCAGACCCAAGAACAGATAACAAGTAAATGACCGCATATCATATTCTTAAATTCTTAAAATTCCCCGATAAAGTCCCAGATAAAGCAACAATCTGGTCATTTAGAGAAAGACTCTCCAACAAACTTTTTAAAAAAGTTTGATCAAATAAGAATAATTTAAATAAAGCAGACAGAGACAAACGCACATGGAAAGAACTTCAAAATAGATGCCCAAGGTTTATATTTATGAATTATGGGATGTTATCCACAGATGTATGCAACACATCATAAACATGCAACCCTGTTAACATTCACGAATCTAAAAATAGACTTATCTAAGGAATACAATAACTATCTCGACAAAGGATACTATGGAGTAACCTTGTAAAAGCATAATAATGCACAAATGGGATCGAACATCCATGAATACAAACAACTAACATAAGTAAAAAAGACAAGAAAAGAATCATTTCTAACACGACACCAAAAGATACCATTATGCTATGTATAAAAAGAGTCCTAAAAAATGGTCATGTGCTTGTTAGAACATAAAAAGAACACATGCTAAAAATATAGCATCAGAAATCTACTATAACCTAAAACAACTGAAAAACATCCAAAAAAGATAGTTCATAGCTACTGAGAGCTATGCAAACAGTCAAAAACAAGCAAAACCAGAAAGAAAAACTTTAAAATACAAAACTTAGTAATAAATAGCTTATGAAGATTGATAAAAAGTTAATAAAAAAATAGAAAAAATTAAGTTAACAGAAATCTTCAATATAGTTTTTGTTAATTTTTCATGAAAAACATGAGTCATTTCCTCAAGTTGATGTTATTGGGTTTAGGTCATGTTTATCCATAAATAAACACCTCAATTATTTATGTATATATTTATGGACACAAGTGCAATATAAAACTTAAGTAAATTACAGAATCAACATCGAAAATCATCTATCTTTCGATATAGATTTTAATATTATTTTATTTGTAAGTAATACTTATATGCTGTAAATATCAATTTTATGTAATAATCTTCAAAAAAATATAATCAAATTTTGATCATTTGAATTTAAATAAAAAGATGATAACTGTAAATCTGATAAATTTACAAAATAGAACTTGTGATAAAATGGAAATAACCGATGAGAAGATATTTAAAGTTGCATTATTTACTGCTCTTATTGGAATTATTGGAATGATAATATTTGCAGGTAGTATTGAATCAAAAGAAGTTAAGATAAAAGAAATCAGTAAATCTATGATTGGCGAGAAAATAGCTATTAATGGTATTATAGAGTCTATAAAACAGATATCTTCAGGAAAAAGCTATTTTTTATCTGTTAATGATGGAACTGGAAAAATTAATGCTATTATATTTGAATCTAGACTTTTAGAATTTCAAAATAGTGGAATAGACATTAATAAGTATGTTGGAGAGAAAGTTAAGGTTTTTGGTACTGTAACAGAGTATAATTCAGCAATGGAATTAATTTTAGATAGTTCAAATTCCATAAAAATAGTAGTATAGAAGTATATAAAATATGATTAATAGATATATTAATATTAGAAAAAGTTGAGTCAATAGAAATTTTAAAGTATTGTTACAATTGATGAATAGTATTATCTATCTAATGGTGAAATAATGAGTGAAAGAAGATTATTTGGGACTTTTGGTGTTAGGAGAGTGGCTAATGAAGTTTTAACTCCTGAATTTGCATCTTTGTTAGCTGTAAGTTATGGATCATTGGTTGGTGGAACAATAGCTGTTGGTGGAGATACACGAACATCCACACCCATGATAAAACATGCAATAATAGCTGGACTATTATCTTCGGGTTGTGAAGTAGTTGATCTTGGAATTTTACCAACACCAACTGTTCAATATGCAGTTCGTAACTACTATGATGGTGGAATAATTATAACAGCCTCTCATAACCCTCCAAAATATAATGGAATCAAGTTTGTCGATGAACTCGGAATAGGAATTGATAGAGAGATGGATTTAGCTGTTGAAGAATTATATTTCAATGAAAATCCTAAGAGGGTAACTTGGGACAATATCAAGTTATTATATCAAGAAGATAAAATCATAGATGAATACATAAATGAGGTTATGAAAAGAGTAGACCTTGATGCAATTAAAGAAGCTAAATTAAAAGTAATCATAGATTGTGGATCAGGTGCAGGTTGTTTTACAGCACCTTATTTATTTGAAAAGCTTGGATGCGAAGTAATAAGCTTAAATGCTCAACCAGATGGATCTTTTCCAGGGAGAAATCCAGAACCAATTGAAGCAAATCTTCAAGATTTAATAACAATGGTTAAAGAACTTGGTGCAGATGTTGGAATAGCTCATGATGGTGATGCAGATAGAACTATCTTTATAGATGAAGAAGGACATTTCATACCAGGAGATAAGACTTTTGCTTTAGTTGAAAAACAGATGTTGAAAGATGACAATGGTGGTTTAATTGTAACAACTGTAGCGACATCTACGGCAATTTATGATATAGCCAAAGAATATAATGGTAAAGTAATAGCTACAGCTGTTGGTGATCTTTTGGTGGCAAGGAAACTTCATGATGAAAATGGTCTATTTGGTGGAGAGGAAAATGGAGGATTAATCTTTCCAGACTTTGTATATGGAAGAGATGCAGCACTTTCAGCATCTAAAGTTTTAGAGATAATGGCTAAAGAAAAAAAATCACTTTCTAAATTAATTGAAGAACTTCCAAATTATTTCAATGAAAAAATGAAGATTGAGTGTCCAGATGATATGAAAGAAAAAGTTATAAAGAAAATATCTGAGGAAGTTTCTACATTAGGATTTAGAGTAGATACTACAGATGGTGTTAAGATTTTTAAAGAAGAAGGATGGGTTATTATAAGACCATCTGGAACAGAACCAATTTTCAGATGTTTTGCCGAGTCAAAATCGAAAGAATCTGCTGAAAAAATGGTTAAATGGGGAATTTCTTTAATTGAAAAATGTAATGGATAGTTCATGTAGATTGTATATAAGAAATAGGGTTAAACGATTATATAATCAATAAATTAATTTATGAATAGGTGAAATAATGAAGATTAGTGATTCTGCTAAGATATTTCCTGGTGTGCATGTGATTGGGGATGTTAAAATTAGTGAAAATGTGTCAGTATGGTACAATGCAGTTATAAGAGGAGATTGTGGAGATATTAAAATAGGCAAAAATTCAAATGTTCAAGATAACTGTGTTCTACATTCAACAGAAGGATTTTCTGTAGATGTTCATGATAATGTTTCAATTGGACATGGTGCAATACTACATGGTTGTGAAATCCAAGACAATGTGATTGTAGGAATGAATGCAACTATTTTGAATGGATCTAAAATCAATGAAGATTCTATTGTTGGTGCAGGAGCATTAGTAACAGAACATAAAGAGTTTCCAGAAAAAAGTTTAATTTTAGGTTCTCCAGCTAAAGTGGTAAGAGAATTAAGTCATGAAGAGATAGAAATAATTACAGAAAATGCTAACACTTATGTAGAATTAGCAAAAAGATATAAGTAGATCTATTATTATCTAGATTGAATCTATTGTAAAATCATTGCATTTATAGTACTAAACAAAACCTTTAAAAATCATCTTTTTAATAATTATTACTAAATTTGTATATAAATTGTTTAAAATTAATATTTTAATTGTTATTTAATTTATAATAATTATTTTAATAATTAAAGATGGTAAAAGTAATTATTTTATTAAAAAGTCATATTTTTACTTATAAATTTTTAATGAACATTTTTAAATTATGTCTATTACTATAATTATAAAGTATGGGATCTTATGGAAATCAGAGAGATAGTTAAAGAGTTAGATAGCTATGTTCCTGGAATATCACAAGAAGAAATAGCTAAAGAATTTAATTTGGATAAAAACGAAATTATTAAGTTAGGTTCAAATGAAAGTCCTTGGGGTTCTTCAAAAAAAGCAATTGATGCTATCTGGAAAAATCTTAATCAACTAAACAGATATCCTGAAACCAATTTAGAAGATCTTAAAGAATTAATAGCTGATTACTCTAACACTAAAACAGAAAATGTGATTGTTGGTGGTGATGGAGCAGATGAAATTATAGATATTTTAGCAAAAACTTTCATTGAAGATGGAGATGAATTTATTGTTTCAATACCAACTTACACTTACTATGAATTTGGCTTAAAACCTTACGGTGCAGTTCCAGTATATGGTAGGTGGGATTTATCCAACAATAGTTTAGATGTTTCTTCTGTTTTAGAGGCTATTTCAGATAAAACAAAAATGATATTTCTTTGTTCCCCCAACAATCCTACTGGAGGAGTAATTCCTAAAGAAAATATTGAGAGGATTTTAAAAGAAACAGATGCTCTGGTTGTTGTTGATGAAGCCTATGTTGAATATTCTGATGAGGATAATGTTGATTTGATAGGTAAATATTCTAATATCTGCATTTTAAGAACCATGTCTAAGGCTTTAGGGCTTGCTGGATTAAGGATAGGTTATGGTTTATCAAACCCAACAGCCATAGAGTTTATGCATAGGGTTAAACCAATTTTTTCTCTAACAAGACCATCATATATGGGTGCATTAGAGACTTTTAAGGATAATGAGTTTATAGAAGAATCTATTAGAAAAGGAATTGAAAGTAGAGATTATCTTTACGGTGAAATTTTAAAAATTCCAGTTTTGCATGTTTTTAAATCTAAATCAAATTTTATCCTAATCAATATTGAAAAATCAGGATTAACAGCAACAGAATTATCAAGAAAACTCTTAAAAAAAGGAGTCATTGTTCGTGATTGTAGTTCTTTTCAGGGTTTAGATGAATATTGGATTAGAGTTAGTATTGGAACATTGAACGATGATAAAAGATTTATAAACATTTTAAAAGATGTTTTACTTATTGAAATTTAATAAAATTCTCTGGCTTCTTAGGTTTAAGATCATATAGAATCATATGAAACTTGCAACAACAACCATTTCATCAATAGAATTTCATGGAAAAATATCTCTTGTAATTTTCATGGCAGAATGCCCATTAAAATGTCCATTTTGTCATAATGGAGAGATGATTAAGACAGGAGAAGAGGTATCATTATCTGAAGTATTTAAAATCATTGATAATGACTTAGATTATATTGATGCTATTGTTATCTCAGGAGGAGAACCTTTATCTCAATTAAAGGATTTAAAAGAGATATTACTTTATTCAAAGTCTCTTTTATTAGAAACAAAGCTCGATACAAGTGGAGTTTATCCAGATAGATTAAAAGAAATTATAAATTTAGTTGATTATATAGCTATTGATGTTAAAGCACCTTTTAATAAGTACAAGAAATTGGCTGGTGTAGATATTAGTGAAGATCTAGGAAAATCCATTGAAATAGCTAACAACTCTAAAAATACTTATGTTGAATGTAGAACTACATACATTCCATCACTACTTTCATGCAAAGATATTAAAGAAATTGCTATTAACATTAATTGTGATGAGTATACAATACAGCAATTTAGAAATCAGAATGTTGCTGATAAAACACTCCAAGGTTTAGAAAATCCTAATCCTAATGAACTTAAACAAATAGCAAAAGAAGTTAAAAAATATTTTAAAGTAGTGAAAGTAAAAACCTCTGAATTTGGATGTGAAGTTGTAGATAGTGTATAACTCCTTTCTTATAATTTTTTCTTTACTTTCTCAGATTATCAACTGTGTGCTGTTGTTTTAATAAAACTATTTTATTTGATTCAACATCCTTTTGAAGTAAGATTCCTGGACCTATAAAAGAGTTAAAGCCAACTGTAACTCCTGGTGAGAAGCTTGTATTAATCCCTGTCTTTACATTATCTCCAATAACTGAACCAAGTTTTCTTCTCCCAGTATTTGTCTTTTGACCTTTAACATTCATTAATACAGGCTTATCATCAAAACGTAGATTAGCAACATTTGTTCCAGCACCTATATTACAATATGATCCAATCATAGAATCACCAATATAACTAAGATGATTAATATTGGTATGTTCCATAATAATCGAATTTTTGATTTCAACAGCATTTCCAACATTTACATAGTCACCAAAATAGCTATTACCTCTTATAAAAGAATTAGGTCCAATATCACAATTTTTCCCCACATAAACAGAACCTTCTATGTAAACACCTGAACGAAGAATGCTTCCTTCATCTAAGAAAACCTTACCATGTATAGTTACTCCATCTTCAATTTTTCCCTTAATATCTTCTTTAATTTGCTTTATAACAATCTCATTGATTTCTAACAAGTCCCAAGGCATTCCAACATCAATCCATTTTTTATTTGTTATGAAACCTTTGATATTTTTATTATCTCTAATTTGCAAGATTAAAGAATCAGTAATTTCAAACTCTCCTCGCGGGGAAACCTCTGTTATAGCTATTTTATCAAATATATTCTTGTTAAAAATATAAATACCAGCATTGATTAAATTGCTTGGAGCATCCTCTTTTTTTGGTTTTTCTATTATGTTTTTTACTAAGATACCTTGCATCTCTACAACACCATAATGACTTGGATCTTCTACTTCAGTTAATACCATTAAAGTGTCAAATTGAGAGCTTTCATAATCAGCAATGATCTCTGATATTAGTTCCTTATCGAGTATAATATCCCCATTTAAAACAATTAAATTATCATCTTTAATAAAATTTTTACTGTAGCTAATGGCATCAGCTGTTCCAGCTGGTTCTTCCTGTGTTTTATAACTAATGTTCACCCCAAAGGCTTTTCCATCTTTAAAATAATCTTTAACTAATTTTTCTTTGTATTTTACTATTAAAAGGATCTCTGTAATCCCACTATCCCGCAATGCTTCTATATTATATTGAATAATTGGTTTTCCAGCGACGGGAAGCATTGTCTTTGGTTTGGTTAAAGTCAATGGTCTCATTCTCCTTCCTTCACCTGCGCTTAATATAACAGCTTTCAACTGAATCTACTCCTCATTATTTAAATAAGTTTTAATTAAATTAATTGATGTTTTTTTGATTTCATCAGCTCTCTCTATGGTTTTTCCTTCTAAAGTTATTCTAATATAGTCCTCTGTTCCAGAAGGTCTTATTAAAATCCAAGCATCATCATCAAACTCTAATCTAACCCCATCAATTGTATTAATATTTTTTACATCATCAAAAACATTTTCAATATCTTTCTCAACATTTTTCATAACAGCTATTTTCTCTTCTCTATGTACTTGAATTTTTTCATGTATGTTAAGATAGTTTGGTACTGCATCCAATAAATCAGATAAATTTCCTTCATGAGATACTATCTCTGCAATTTTCAAACCAGAAAGTATTCCATCTGGACATAAACAGAATTCAGGGTGAATCCATGTTCCAGAAGGTTCTCCTCCAAAACTTGCATTTTCTACCATAATAGCTTCAGCAACTGAAACATCACCTACTTTGGTATGTACAGTTTTCCCACCAACAGAACTAACCACATCATCTACACACATTCCAGCATCAACTGTTGTTATGATGGTATTACCATCCTTAGCATACTTTTTCGATATAATAGACAATAGTTCATCAAATCCAGACACTCTTCCTTCATTGTCTACAGTAATCATTCTATCACCATCACCATCATGAGCTATTCCAATGTCTGACTTTGTAGCTATAACGGCTTTTTTTAGATCTTGCAAGTTAGCTTCATTAGGTTCTGGATTTCTACCAGGGAAAAATCCATCTAATTGGGAGTTCAATGTTACTACTTCACATCCAGCTTGTTTAAAAATTAATGGAGATAAATATGATGCTGCTCCTGATGCTGGATCAATTACAACTTTTAACCCTGGCTTTATATTAACCATACTTAACAATTTATTAATATAATCCTCTTGAATAATCTTGTTTTCATATATTTTTCCAATATTATCCCATTTTAGTTCTTGAAATCTTTTTGAGAAATAAATATCCTCAATTTCTCTTTCTTGAGCTTGAGTGTATGCCATTCCACTTTTATTCCAAATCTTAATTCCATTGTATTGTGAAGGATTATGTGAAGCAGTTAACATTATTCCTGAATCTGCTTTAAGTCTATAAGTGGCATATCCAGATAACGGTGTTGGAACCATACCTAATTTAATAACATTACACCCTCTTTCAATTAAACCAGCAGTAATAGCATGTTCAAGGAGTTTATTGCTGGTTCGTGTATCATAACCAACTACAATGTTCCCTTCACCACCCAAATAAGTGGCTATAGCACGACCAACATTTAAAGCAAGTTCTCCATTTATTACATTACCGATTTTATCTCGAATACCTGAAGTTCCAAAAAGTTTCTTATTGTCCATTAATTCACCGAAATTATAGAGTTTACTCCCGATGGTTGAATAAACTACATCCCTGAAAATGGTAGTAATGTGATTATTATCTTATCAAGCACCAAATTTATGGGTTTTATCCATTAAATCCGTGAGAATATTCATTAAATCAGAACCTCTAATTCTTAAAAGTCCTCCTTTAACAGAATCGATTTCATTGAATCGTTTAACATCATCCACTCTTACACCATTACCATATATAAGAACAGGAACGGGATCTGCACTATGATCTTTAACGGTAACTGGGGTAGAATGATCAGCTGTTACAATTGTAACAATATTTTGAAGTTGTGATATTTTACTAAACACTATTTTATCTACTTTCTCAATAAACTTCATTTTTTCTTCAGCATTACCATCATGCCCTGATTCATCTGCTCCTTTAATATTTATTAAAAAAAAATCATGGTCTGTATTGTTTACAGCATTAAGTATTGTATCTATAAATTTATCTAAGTTTGTATTCACACTACCTGTTGAACCTTCAACTTCAATAATATCCATTCCAGCGAATCTTGCAATACCTATAATAAGTCCAGTTTCAGCAATACAAGCAGAATTTAAACCATATTTCTTGTTAAACTCTTCAACTTCAGGAACAATACCAACACCACGTGGAATAACAATATTGGCGGGTATTTCATTATTCCCAATCCTATTCAAATTCAACGGATGATTTTTAAGAACATTGTAAGATTCTTTAATAATCTTATTTAATAAATCAGCAGTTTTTTTTGCATTGGAAGAATTTTCTGTGGGATAAACTGTTTTAAGTGGTTTTTCTACAACTTTCGGATCAGCATCTGTTATTTCATCCGATAAATTGGCTCCTCTTAAAACTAAAACTGCTCTATGACCAGTTGATTTCTTAAATATTATCTCAATATCTTCATAACCTTCTATTTTCATTTTATTTAGTTCTTCAATAAGAGGTGAAGTGTCCTCTTTTATTCTTCCAGCTCTTCTATCAACAACAATAAACTCATCATCAACGGTTGAAAAATTACATCTAAAAGCAATATCTCCAGCTTTAATGTTTAATCCAACACCAAATGCTTCGAATGGTCCTCTACCAGTATAAACAGCATAAGGATCATAACCTAATATAGCTATATGGGCTGTGTCACTACCTGGACGAATACCAGGTGCTATAGAATCCATAATCCCATTGATTCCATTTTCAGCTATTTTATCCAAGTTTGGAGTGTTAGCTTTTTGTAATGGTGTTTTATTACCTAATTTCTGTACTGGACGATCTCCTAAGCCATCAATCACTAATATCATGCCTTTCATTTAACCACCTAAACTTATTATAAGAATATTTACTTAATTTTTAATATAGTACTACTTATTAGTATTATGGGATTTGACTTATTTTATTTTATACATTAATTATCAACTATTGTAAACTCAAGATTTTTTTTATCTTCTATGATGTATATTATATACATATACTTGTTTTTATATTTATGATACTGGGCAACAATTTTGGAGGGGTGAAATAATCCAACTGATGGATTTTTTACAATGTAATTTTTTTATCTCATTTATATATTTTTTGAATTTAAGAGGGTGTAAAAAAGTGTGGAGTTTTTTTCGATTTTTGAAAAAAATCGAAAATGATCATAAACCTTTATTTTACTAAAAGTATCATCCACACAAAACTCATACTTGAAAAATACAGTT
>JAISZW010000068.1 GCA_031284445.1 Candidatus Methanovirga basalitermitum
AGTTTGTCATTTTATAAAATATTATATCCAATATAATTTATTTAAATTTGATTTAAAGAATTTTTATAATTATAATTAAGATTAATAATTGATAAACATTACCATTATCACTATATAACCACTAAATTTTTGATTTAATTCTTAATAAATTCAATTTGTTTTAAATAAAAATCTATTTGTTTTTCTTCTAATTTAAATATAAATTCGATAAATGGATTTAAATTATTATTAGCAGCATATTCATCTAAAATATCATAGTAATATTCTTTTTCTTCGACTTTAATAAATATTGGCAAAAAACCTCCTTGAA
This sequence comes from Candidatus Methanovirga basalitermitum, assembly GCA_031284445.1. Lineage (GTDB taxonomy): Archaea > Methanobacteriota > Methanobacteria > Methanobacteriales > Methanobacteriaceae > Methanovirga > Methanovirga basalitermitum. The sequence goes on from JAISZW010000068.1 coordinate 311, forward strand.
TTAATTGATAGTTCATTATGATTCTTGAAGTTCTACCATTACCATCTGAAAATGGATGTATTTTAACAAATTCTCCATGTGTATAAGCTGCAAGAGTTATTTCATCGAAATCATTATTTTTTAAGGTATTATAAAAATTATCTATCTCATATCTAACAATAAAATGACTTGGAGGTTTATGTTTTGCACCAGTTATTATTAAATCCATATTTCTATATTCTCCTCCTTTTTCAATATTATCCATTAATATTCTATGTATTCCTTTGATTATTTCTTCACTTAAATCATTTCCACTATTAACTTTTTCTTTAGCATATTGCCATGCTTTATCATGATTTACGACTTCATATATTTCTCTTAATTTTTTTGCTCCCACAGACACTTTATCTTCGATTAAAAGTTTTGTTTCTTTTAAACTTAAAGTATTTCCTTCAATAGCTGTTGAACTATGAGTAAAATTTACATCAAAGTCAATAGTATAATTTTCTAAAGCTCCATTACCCAACAAATGCTTATTTTTATTAAATAAATCTTTTTTTTCTTTTAATTTATTATAATCCATTTATTCACACTCCAAATAATAATATCCCTTCATTTAATTAATGTGTTTAAAAAAATAACTAATAAAATTATTAACACTAAATTTTATTTAAAGAGTCTAATTTGAATACTTTAAAACCAGTACCTGTTTTTCTTGAGTTTATTTTTGATGAGTTCAAATATATGGATTTGATTTTTTCTCCTGCTTTTCTTATTCTTTCTTTTCCTATTTCGATAATAGTCTTATATCCAGATTTAAAAGCTTCTGATTTTTCATCTGTTGGTTCTGGTAGTTGAACAATTATGAATTTCCTATTCTCATTATCTTCAAAATTTAATTTCAATACTGCGTGAGCTGTTGAAGCAGACCCTGAAAAAAATCTAGAATTATATTAGATTGACCTTTAACTAAATTAATTAAATATGAAATTAATATACTTGGGTTAGGATAATCAAAATACTATTAGGAGTGTAATTTATTTTTTTAAAATGTCTAACTTGAGGTAAACTATTAAAAGTTTTGCATTTATTATAAGTTCTAATCCAAATTTCTTTCTTTAGTATTGAGTAGTTAATTTTTCAAATCTATTATTTAAATCTTCATTGATTTTAGCAAAAATATTGGGCAATTCACATTTCTCCAACAAACCATCAATCTTTTTTGAAGATTTTTTTTCTTTTTAACAGCTTCTATATAATTAAATTCTCTTAGAATCTCCTTAAACTCAGTAAATAAACTACAAAACCATATTTTATCATGAAAATAATCTTTCACTTTCAATGTCTTAAATATAAGTATAATACAGATGCGAATTTATTAATTGGATTTTTTAGAATTCATATATAATATAAAATAGTTTATAGAGACTGATACTGTGAAAGTATGAAAAATGTTTGAAATAATGTTTAGAGAAGTTCAAAAACATTTAACACTCATAAGACCATGGAGAAAAAACATGTTAGAAATAAAAAAATAATATAGTGATAATGGTAATGTTTATCAATTATTAATCTTAATTATAATTATAAAAATTCTTTAAATCAAGTTTAAATAAATTATATTGGATATAATATTTTATAAAATGACAAACTTTTCCAAAATGACTATAAAAAACAAATATTCAAGAAACAACAAAAGAAAATTGCTGAATAAAAAAGGAAGATTATGCAAGTTTAAAATTGAATACAAATGAATTAAGAAAACTAAATAAAAAATATTCCCCTAATTTGATGAGATTGGCTTTATCCTTATTCTTTTATAAAAATTTTCTAAATTATAATTTAAATAGATAATATTATAAATATAATAAAATATGATATTAATATTTTATTATAAACCTTTCCTAAAATAGCTATAATATGATTATAGTAATATATGATGACTTGAAATAGAGACGATTAAAATGGTAGTAGATGTTTTAAATAGTGGAGATACAAGCTGGGTGCTTGTTTCCACTATTATGGTTTTGTTAATGAGTATTCCAGGAATTACATTTTTTTATGGTGGATTGGCTAAGAAGAAGAATATGTTAAATACTATGTTTTTAACTCTAATTGCATTTTCAATTGTAAGTATAATCTGGGTTGTATATGGATATCAATTTGCATTTGGTTCAACTATTAATGGCATAATTGGAAATCCTCTTAATCTATTTTTAAGTGGGATAAGTATAGATAATCTTCATGGAACGATTCCAACTATTGTTTATATTGCCTTCCAACTAACCTTTGCAGGAATAACAGCAGCACTTGTTTCTGGTGCTGTTGTTGGAAGAATGAAGTTTTCTGCATGGATAGTATTTATTGCATCATGGGTGACTATTGTTTATGTCCCTATAACTCATTGGGTATGGGGTGGAGGATGGTTACAACAAATGGGAGTAATTGATTTCGCTGGAGGAACTGTGGTTGAAACTTGTTCAGGATTGTCTGCTCTTGCGTTGTCTATTTTAGTCGGCAAAAGAAAAGATCAAGCTTTATTACCACATAACCTTGGATATAGTGTTTTAGGGGCAGGTTTCCTATGGTTTGGTTGGATGGGTTTTAATGGAGGTTCTGCCTTAGCTGCAAATGGACTTGCTGCTATGGCATTATTAACAAGTAATACTGCAGCAGCGATTGGTCTTATAACTTGGGTGATTATTGATACAATTCATGATGGTAAGCCAACGATTCTTGGTGCTCTATCAGGAGCTATATCTGCACTTGTTGCGATTACTCCAGCAGCAGGATTTGTGGACATTGGTGGAGGAGTAATTATAGGGATTGGAGCTTCTATATTTTCATATTATGCAGTTACAATTCTTAAGCCAAAATTAGGATATGATGATTCATTCGATGTATTTGGAATGCATGGTGTTTCAGGCATTTGGGGGACTATAACAACAGGTATATTTGCGGTTGCAACTATTGGTGGTGTTGACGGATTTTTGCATGGTAATTTTTCACAACTTATGGTTCAAGTAATAGCTACGGTATCTACAATAATCTATGCATTTACTGTGACATTTATAATAGCTAAAGTGGTTGACTTAGCAATAGGTTTAAGAGTAAAAGAAAATGTTGAAATTGAAGGTTTGGATAGTAATATCCATGAAGAAACTGGTTATAGATTATAATTAAATGTTTTAGAGGGATTAAAATGAAAAGAATTGTAGCTATTGTGAGAGATTCAAAATTTGAAGCTATTAAAAAAGCTCTTATAGATTTAGGTTGTGGTGGAATGACAGTTTGGGAGGTAAAGGGTAGAGGAAAACAATTAGGAATAAAAGAATCTTATAGAGGTTTTGAATATTGTGTTGATCTTCTTCCAAAAACCAGAATAGAAATCGTTCTTAAGGCAGAACAAGTGGATGATGTTGTTAAAGCTATTGTTGAAAATGGTCAAACAGGTTCTATCGGTGATGGGAAAATTTTTATATCAAATATTGAAAAAGTGGTGAGAATAAGAACTGAAGAATTTGATAAAGAGGCTATTTAATAATATTAATTTTTTTAGTGTGTAAAGTTTTGTTGAAATTTACTAAAATTTTCAAATTTATTTATGAAATAGAAGGAGGGTGTAAAAAAGTGTGGAGTTTTTTTGATTTTTGAAAAAAATTGAAAATCCTTCAAATCCTTTAATTTACTATAATATCATCCATAAGAAATGCATATTCAAAAAATATATCAAACACCATATAAAATAAAGAAATAAATTAAAATAAAGGCTCTGTCAAAAAT